>JAFZUB010000027.1 GCA_017618515.1 Bacteroidaceae bacterium | reverse complement strand
GATGCCGGTACGGCATTTGAGATTCTGAGTATCGATATCGCTGACATCGACGTAGGTAAGAACATAGGTGCACAGCTGCAGATGGATCAGGCCGAGGCCGACAAGAATATCGCTCAGGCCAAGGCCGAGGAGCGC
Organism: Bacteroidaceae bacterium; assembly: GCA_017618515.1. The sequence goes on along the minus strand of JAFZUB010000027.1, from coordinate 9,167 downwards.
CGCGCAATGGCTGTGGCCCTCGAGCAGGAGAATGTGGCCAAGGCACAGGATGCCCGCGCCCAGGTGATCATGGCCGAGGCTGAGGTGCCCAAGGCTCTGGCGCAGGCTCTCAGGGATGGCAACATGGGTTTTATGGACTACTACAAGCTGCAGCAGGTGAAGGCTGACGCCTCGATGCGTGAGAATATCGGCAAGATGGATCTGGGGGCGGCAAAGGAGATCCTTAAGAAGGACAAATAGACCCCCTCCCCGATCCCCCATGAAGGGGGAGGGCTGAAGAAAATTTGAAATTTGAAATTTGAGATTTGAACTCTATCTGCTGCATATACAATAGCGGGGCGCACTACCGCTGGGCGATATTCAAAGCGCTGGCCGACAACTTCGACATAGATTTCTGTTTCGGCCCCGACACGGCCTATACGAAGTCAATCAAGACTTTCGACTATGGGCAGCTGCCTGGCTTCACACGGTTGCTGAAGAACCGCCGTCTTTTCGGCAAGTTCTATTGGCAGAGTGGGGCGGTGCGCCAGGTGTTCAGACCCTACCGCCAGTACCTGATGCTCGGCGAGGCCTACTGCCTGTCGTCGTGGGTGATTTTGCTGTTCGCACGGATTATGGGCAAGCGCACGGTGTGCTGGACACACGGCTGGTATGGGCGCGAGAGCGGCATAAAGAGGCGCATCAGCAAATGGTTTTATTCTCTTTTCAATGAGATACTTACCTACAACAACTATGCACGCCAACTGCTCATAGATGGCGGCATCCGCGAGAGCAAGATTAAGGTGATAGGCAACTCGCTCGACTCGCCGAAGCTCAAGCAGATGCGCGACAATCTGAAGAAGACGGACGTGTATGTCTCGCACTTCGGCAATGACAACCCGGTGCTGCTCTACTGCGGACGCATACAGCAGTACAAGCGCCTGGACCTCATGGTGGAGGCAGCGGCGAAGCTCAAGGCGCAGGGCCTGAGCACGAACCTCGTGTTTGTGGGCAAGGACTCGGAGAACGTGGGCGTGGATAAGTTTGCCGCCGAGGCGGGCATCACCGACAGCGTATGGCTCTACGGCCCCTGCTATGACGACGAGCGACTGGCGGAGCTGTTCTACAATGCCACGCTGTGTGTGTCGCCCGGCAATGTGGGGCTCACGGCAATCCACGCACTGTCGTTCGGGTGTCCGGTGGTGACGCACAACAACCTGCCCTGGCAGGGACCAGAGTTTGAGTGCATCAAGGCCGGGGTGACGGGCGATTTCTTCCGCCAGTATGATGCCGACGACCTCGCCCGAGTGGTCAGCAAATGGCTCTGCCGCACCGAAGAGGAGCGTGCCGCCACGGCTGCTGCCGCGTTCGCCGAGATTGACGCCCGCTGGAACGTGGACCACCAAATTGAGGTTTTCAAAACTGTCTTAATATAAACAACTTATAGAATAATGCTTAAGTTTATCTTTCAGCTTATCGGCAACGTGTTTAAGCGCAATATCTCGCTCACCGCGTGTGTGTATGCAGGCTCAAAGGTTGCGCCTACGGCCTATGTGCATCGTGGTTGTAAGGTCAGGACTTCAGTCATCGGGGCCCACTCTTATGTGGCAGCCCACTCGTGGCTAACCAATATAGATGTGGGGCGCTTCTGCTCCATCGGCAACAATGTGATGGCAGGGCTTGCCTCGCACACCTTGGCCAACGCCTCCACCTCGCCCATCTTCTCATTGCGCCGCAACGCCACCCGCACGGCTTGGGTGGCCGAGGACGTGGCCGAGAATGCCGACGATTTTCCGCGCACCGCCATCTGCGATGATGCGTGGATAGGCAGCAACGCGATGCTTATGAGCGGCATCACCGTGGGCGTGGGTGCCGTGGTGGGCGCCGGTGCTGTGGTGACGAAGGATGTGCCTCCCTACGCTATCGTGGCAGGAGTGCCAGCGCGCGTCATCAAGTATCGCTTTGACGAGGGTGTGCGCCAGAAGCTGATAGAGTCGCGTTGGTGGGAGCAGCCCGATGAGGTGCTGAAAGAGCACATCAGTCTGTTTCAACAGCCACTGACAGACGCAAATATTGATGATTTTGTGGCGAAATTGCAGGAAAAGGGAAAATAATTCCCCATTTCTAAAAGATTTCTCACTTTTCACTTTTCGCTTTTCACTTTTTTTACTACCTTTGCGCCCGCAATCACGAGATGGTTGCATTTCAAACCTATTAAAACTTAAATTTTTATGGCAACAAAAATCAGATTACAGCGTCGTGGCCGCAAGGGCTATGCTTTCTACAGCATCGTAATCGCCGACGCTAACGCACCACGTGATGGTAGGTTTACTGAGAAGATTGGCACTTACAATCCCAACACCAATCCTGCCACAGTAGATTTGAAGTTCGACCGTGCCCTGTATTGGGTGGAGGTAGGCGCTCAGCCCACCGATACGGTACGCAACATCCTGTCGCGCGAGGGTGTCTATCTTATGAAGCATCTCCGCGGTGGCGTCAAGAAGGGCGCTTTTGACGAGGCTGCAGCACAGAGCAAGTTTGACGCTTGGAAGCAGGAGAAGACCGCCAAGCTGAACAAGGTATCGGCTGACGACAAGGCTGCCAAGAAGGCAGACGCCAAGGCTCGTCTGGATGCAGAGAAGAAAGTAAATGAGGCTATTGCCCAGAAGGTGGCCGAGAAGAAGGCTGCTATCGAGGCTGCCAAGGCTGAGGCCGCAGCTGCCGCTCAGGCAGAGGTAGAGGCCGCAGCAGCCGCTCAGGATGCCCCCATCGAGGCTCCTGAGGCTCCCGCCGAGGCATAACGCGCTTCATCAAATTGACGCATTAAGGAAGCGGACAACTCACAAGGATTGTCCGCTTCTTGTTTGTTGCAAGAGAGTGAGGGGTTATCTCTGCTTCTGGAAGAAGTCTTTTACTATCTGTGCACATTCGTTGGCGAGGACGCCAGATGTGACCTTTGTCTTGGGGTGAAGGGCCTGTGGCGCGGTGAGCATGTAGCCTCGCTTGGTGTCGGGTGCTCCATAGACGAGGCGACCCATCTGTGCCCATCCGATGGCACCAGCGCACATGGTGCATGGCTCAAGGGTGACATAGATAGTGCAGTCGGTGAGGTACTTGCCGCCGAGGGCGTCGGCAGCCGCGGTGATGGCCTGCATCTCTGCGTGGGCGGTGACATCGTGGAGTCGCTCAGTCATATTGTGGGCTCGTGCGATGATCTGGTTGTCGCTCACTATGACGGCGCCAATGGGCACTTCGTCTTCCTCCAAGGCGCGTTGTGCCTCCTGGAGAGCACGCTGCATGAAATAATTGTCATCAAACATAGCTGTAATTTTGGGCAAAAGTAGTAATTTTGCGTGAGATATGATAAAGAAATCAGAGAATAGCGAACAGAGGACAGTGAAAATTATCCGCGTTGCGGAGACGGACTCTACGAGCAAGGAGATAGTCAGAGAGTTAGAGAGATCGAAAGCCCGAGAGTATATCTCTGTGCTGCAGGCCGACTATCAGACGGCTGGTCGTGGCCAGCAGGGCAATAGCTGGGAGTCGGAGCGTGGCAAGAATCTGCTGTTTAGCGTGATGCTGTGGCCCCAGGGCGTGGAGGTGAGCCGCCAGTTCAGGCTGTCGCAGGCTATGGCTGTGGCGGTGAGGGATGCGCTGGCTCAATATGCCGACGGCTTCACCATCAAATGGCCCAACGATATCTATTATGGCGAGAAGAAGGTGAGCGGCACCATCATTGAGACGACATGGAAAGGCGAGATGGTGGAGCGCTGCGTAATTGGTGTGGGCATCAATGTGAACCAGCGCGAGTTTCATAGCGACGCGCCCAATCCTGTGTCGATGTGCCAGATAGTAGGTCGCGAAGTGAGTCGCGAGGAGTTGCTGGATAAGGTGATGGAGCGTTTCGTGACTTTGTATGAGCGGCTGGGGGATGACGGAGATGAAGAGATTGGCTGCGCTTATATGAGTCATCTCTTTTGGAGAGAGGGCATGCATCGCTACTGCGACGCCGACGGCGAGTTTGAGGCTGAGGTGCTGGACGTGGCTGCCGATGGTCACCTGACGCTGCGCGACAGGGAGGGGCGTGAGAGGAAGTATTATTTTAAGGAATTGAGATTTGAAAAAGATAGACCGCGATATATTTAAGATAGCCCTGCCGGCGATAGTGTCGAACATCACTGTGCCGCTACTGGGATTGGTGGACACGGCGATTGTGGGCCACATGGGCAGCGCATCCTATATCGGTGCGATTGCGGTGGGCGGCGTGATCTTCAGTATTATCTACTGGCTGTTCACATTCCTTCGCATGGGCACCAGCGGCCTCACGGCACAGGACCTCGGCGCAGACGACAAGGCGGGGATTACCAATACGCTTTACCGCGCCTGTCTGCTGGCTGTGATAATAGGTGTGGTACTTATTGCGCTGCATCGCCCCATCTTTCATCTCGCCATGGGGCTGATGGATGCAGAGCCGGAGGTGGCGGTCCACGCGCGTACCTATTTCTATATATGTATATGGGGCGCGGTGGCTGTGCAGTTGCTTTACGCACTCAACGGGTGGTTTATCGGCATGCAGAATACGCGTATCCCAATGGTGGTGGCGATAGTGCAGAACGTGGTGAACATACCGCTGAGCCTGCTGCTGGTGTTTGGATGCGGTATGGATATTGCCGGCGTGGCGCTGGGCACCGTGCTTGCACAGTATATAGGACTCATAGTGGCTGTCGTGGCGCTGCGGCTCAAATACAAGGAATACCTCACCCGCATTGAGTGGGGGAGTGTGTTGCAGAGGTCGGCGTTGCTGCGTTTCCTTAATGTCAACCGCGACATAATGCTGAGAATGGTGTGCCTGATTGCTGTCACCACGTGGTTTACGGCAGTGGGCAGCAAGCAGGGCGAGCTGATACTTGCGGCCAACGCGATATTGTTTCAGCTGTTCTATCTGTTCTCCTTCTTCTTCGACGGCTTTGCCAATGCCGCGGAGGCTATGTGCGGCAAGTATAAAGGAGCGCGTAATGTGGATGATTTCGCCCTCACGGTGAAGCGAGTCTTTTTGTGTGGTATAATTCTGGTGGCCCTCTTCACCACATGCTATATTGTGGGCGAGGATATGATACTGGGGCTGCTGTCTGACAATCAGCTGGTGCTGGACACGGCGCATGATTATTTCCATTGGTTGCTGCTGGTGCCGGTGTGCGGCATCATGGCCTTTGTGTGGGACGGCGTATTCATAGGCGTCACTTCCACCCGCCACCTGCTTCTGTCCATGTTTGTGGGCACGGTGGCCTTTTTCGTGGCATATCTGTTGCTGTTTCCGTCGTATGGCAACGACGGCCTGTGGGTTAGTTTCCTGCTCTATCTGTTGGCACGCGGGGTGATGCTGAGCCTGGTGTTTCCCAAGATTGTCAGAGAAATTTGAAAGGCTAAAAACTTTGTTGTTAACGACTTTCTGTGTAACTTTGCGCCAAATACAAACAAAACAAATAAAAGAATTATGAAGTTCAAGCGTATTCTCCTCAAGCTCAGCGGCGAGAGCCTGCAGGGTAATCAGGGCTATGGCATTGACGTGGATCGTCTCAATGACTATGCCGAGCAGATAAAGCAGGCCTGCGAGAAGGGCGTGCAAGTTGGCATCGTGATAGGTGGAGGCAATATCTTCCGCGGACTCAGCGGAGCCGGTAAAGGCTTTGACCGCGTGAAGGGCGACCAGATGGGCATGTGTGCAACCGTTATCAACAGTCTTGCGCTCAGTAGTGCACTGGGTGCCAAGGGAGTGAAGAGCAGGGTGATGACAGCCATCCGCATGGAGCCAGTCGGCGAGTTCTACAACAAGTGGAACGCCATCGAGGCACTGGAAAGAGGCGAGGTTGTGATCATGAGCGGCGGCACCGGCAATCCGTATTTCACCACCGATACGGGCTCTTCATTGCGCGGCATTGAGATTGAGGCTGACGTAATGCTCCAGGGTACCCGTGTGGATGGTGTATATACCGCAGACCCCGAGAAAGATCCTACGGCCACTAAGTTTAGCGAGATTACTTACGACGAGATATACAATCGCGGCCTGAAGGTGATGGACCTCACCGCCACCACGATGTGCAAGGAGAACGGCTTGCCCATCTACGTGTTTAATATGGACGTGTACGGCAACCTGCTCAAGGTGCTTGACGGTGAGCCCATCGGTACCTTAGTTCATAATTGATCAGAGGATGTGAATTACGGCCTTTAGGCTGATGTTGAAGCCCATATTATAGACTCCCATCCGGCCTGTGGCGTTATTTATATCAGTATATTTGAGGCGGCTCAGATGATTCTGGTACGCCTTGTCAAAGAGATTGTCGGCAATGATATAAAGGTCGGCAATCTTTTTCTTTTTGCCCATTAGGCTTGTTCCTGCGCTCAGGCTGACGAGGGCATAGCCCGGTGTGACGGTTTCGGTGTTTTCGACTTTGTAGCAGTGGGTCTGTCGCGCATAGCAGTCTAGGCCTACGGCTAGGTAGCTGTTGCTCAGCAGTTGCCCTTGCTCGTTGATTTCATATTTTAGCTCTGTATTCCAGTGAGGTGCGGGCGTCAGTGGGAGGTACTTGGCTTCCTGGGGCTGGTGTAGTTGTCGTGCATATACATAGGAGAATGTGTTTGCGAAGTGTATCTTGTGTATGGGGTGGAAGTCCATACCTGCTTCCAGTCCATGCAGCAGTGCATCGCCTTGTGTATAGTTGTAAGTGCTGTAACCGGGTTCTACAATCTGGTCTATGCGTTTGGCGAAGATGTAGTTTTCAATACGATTGGCAAATACGGCTACCTGTGCGGATACATATTTAGACGAGAAGTCGAGGCCTGCATCGGCCTGCCAGCTGTATTCGGCTTTGAGGTGTGGGTTGCCAATCTCGTAGCGAAGAGTGCCTTCGTGAATTCCGTCGCTGCCGAGTTCACTCATGTTGGGTGCACGGAAGCCGCGGGCTATATTGAGTCGCACGTTTACCTGCTTGCCGGCATTCCAGACAGCCCCTATGCTGCCTGTTAGGCCGTTGAAGTTGCGGTTGCTGAAAGACTGATGGCGGTGGTCGTAGCGCAGTCCGCCGTTGAGGGTCCAGTGCTGCAGACTCTTGCTGGCCGTGGCATAAGTGCCGATGTCTAACAGGTTATAAGCTGGTATGAGCGATTCTTCGCCTAGATTCTGCGACTGCTGCCACATGCCGCCTATACCGCCAGTCATGCGCCAGCCGTTGAATTCCTCTGAAAGATAGCGCACGTCGTAGGTCAGTGTGTGGAGGCGGAAGTAGAGTTCATAGTCGGAGGCACTCTCTTCATACTCTTGGCGGCGATTTTGCTGATAGCCAACAATGGCTTTTAGCGTGCCGTTTTTAAGGTTGAGGGAGTTGTCGCTTATGACCTTGTAATGCTTTATGTGTTGGAATGGTAGCGCCTTGCCATAGCTCTTGTTGTGCTGAGAGTCTGCTCGTTCAAGTTCGCCGCTGGTCTGGTCGCGTTCGCCCTCAATTATGCTTGGTGTCTGATGGAAGAGACTGAGGATAAGGTGACTGTGTCCCCATCTGCGGTTGAGACCAATCATAGCACGGGCGGCATTTTCACGGAACTGCGAACCAGGCACATAGCCATCGTACTTGTTTTTGTAGGCGTGGGACAGTTTGCCAGAAAGACGCGCATCCCACACTAGCCCCTTGTCATTGCCTGCCGCATTAATGGAGTAGCCGAAGAGGCCGCTGTTAGTTTGGTATTCAGTGGAAAGAGTGCTCCTGTGGGTGCCTTCGGCTAGGGTGGGACTCCCGTTGAGTATCACTACACCGGCCATGGCATCAGAGCCGTATATGAGTGAGGCGGGCCCTTTGAGCACTTCCACGGAGCCTATGCTCTGACCGTCCACTTCGATACCGTGCTCGTCACCCCATTGCTGGCCTTCCTGACGGACGCCGTCGATAAGGGTGATGATACGATTGTAACCCAGTCCGCGTATGACGGGTTTGGAGATGCCGCTGCCAGTGGTGATTTGCGCCATGCCAGGCTGGTGGCTGATAGCGTCGATAATGTTGGTGGAGGCGGTGGAGCGCAGTTCTTGACTTGACATTACCGCTACGGGGAATGTAGAGTTTTTCATCTTTGTTTTTCCCGTAACGCCAGTTACTGTTACCTCATTCAGTTTCATGTGCCCGAAGAATACGTCAGTTGAGTCGGGCGTATTCTGTGCTGTTGAGACTATGCTGAGACATAGCATCAACAGACTTATGTATGTTTTGTTCATTAGTGTTTTTGCTTTGGAAAATGTTGGGAATATTGGTTTCTTAACTCATACTATTTCCAAAGCAAGGTGGGGCTCGTGTGCATTGACCACCGCCCATCCTACTGCATAGAGACTGCGGCTGCCGACGCGTTATTGCGGCGACACTTAGAGTGGGCAAGGTGAGTGCCACAACAGTGGCAGCGATATAGTTGAGAGTAATAAATTTGCAGAGCAAACATTCGTGCAGACATGCATTGTCAGCCGATAGGTGAGAGTGGTGTACATGATGAGCACACTCTGGGCAATCAATGGCAGGACTGGGAGCAACGTCGTGACGATGCGCCACTGAGAGTGCCATCGTCGTAACAAATATCAACAACAGCACCCATGCTTTGACAATTCTGCTTTTCTGTTCTCTCATTATTGTGTTTTGCTATAAAGCTCTGCCAGTATGCCGTTTCTCACACCTATGGGGGGAACGGTGATAGTCTGTGCGCCTATGCCATGGGCTATGCGAAGGAAGATGGAGCTGGCGGGGGTAAGGATGTCGGCGCGCTCGTGGGGTAGGCCGTAGCTGCTGACTATCTCGTCAACGGTCTTGGTCTGGAGGTCGGCATATATGCGCTCCATGTCTGATACAAGAATGATGCCCTTCCTTGCATCTTTCTCCTTACCCTTCTTCTCCTTGTACAGATATTTGCTCATAAACTTGACACAGCCTCCCACGCCGATATAGTTGATGGGGGCGTAGTGATTAGTTTGAGATTTGAGATTTGAAATTTGAGATTTAATATCTGCCACCTTATTGTCGAGGGCCACTTCTTGCTCCGGACTTTGATTGTTGCAGCGGTAGCGCATGGAGCCCACCTGGAAGGAATGGCTGTAAAGCAACTGCCCTTGATGGACGAGGCTCAGTTCGGTGCTGCCACCGCCCACATCGGCAAAAAGG
>JAFZUB010000026.1 GCA_017618515.1 Bacteroidaceae bacterium | reverse complement strand
CTATGGGAGTGTGTATGGCGGCAGTGATGATAATAGCATGGTTAGAGCGCGGTTCGTTAGAATCCACAAAAACGTTGACATGTTATTTGCATTATAATTTTCCGCCGTCGATGCTGGCCTTTGGCCTTGGCGTAGCTGATGCACGCTATGGGCTGGGATGGCTGCATAGATGGTGGTCGCCGCTGGTGGGATTAGCTGTTGTGTTACTGGGGAGTTTCAATGCTGGAATGTGGACTATTTCATCGGCGGGTGCACTGATGGTGGCTTTGGCTTTTGTTGCCAAAGAAGATGAAGAGATTCGCTTTGGACGTGTGCTTTATGTCAACATGCGTATGGTACTGGTCTTTCTTGGAAGTATCAGCGCATGGCTTTTTGCTTTACACCCAGTGGTGAGGGAGTACACCATCGGCCTTGCAAAGAGGGGCAACGATGGACTACTTTATCTTTCTATCCTTATTTATTTGGCGGCCAGTATTCTGTTGGCGTGGGTCGCCACTAACGTTGTTAAGGATAAAAAAAACAAAGTCTCTACACAATAAAAGGTACTGTGTAAGAGTTAAGAGTTATAGCTTTTTCATGAAAAAAGAGATAAGATATATCTATCTTGTCGTGGCTATTGCTGCGATTTCCCTGGTTTCGGTGCTTCCTTTGAAGGCGCAGTATGACCCGGGGTTTACCCATTTTTGGATGGTGGAAACCCAATATAATCCTGCTGCCGTGGGAAATGCTGAGATGTTGAGGGGAATAGGTGTATATGACGCTCAGCTTACGGGTTACGAGCATGCACCGTCCACGATGGTTGCTGCCGTTGATTTGCCACTTTTCTTTGTGGGTCCGCAGCACGGAATTGGTGCCTATTTTATGAATGATGAGGCTGGTTTCTTCTCCATGAAGAATTTTGCGCTACAATATGCTCACCATCTTAAACTGTTCGGAGGAACATTGAGCGTGGGTGTACAGGCGGACTTGCTTAACGAGACGTTTGACGGTTCCAAGGTTGATCTTGAGGACAAGACGGGCGACCAGGCGTTTCCGTCGGGTAGTATTGACGGCTCTAAGATTGACTGTTCCGCAGGCCTTGCCTTTAAGTGGCGCGATTTGAGGGCTGCTGCTTCTGTTAAGCATATCACAGCCCCTAAGATTCTGATGGGTGAGACGAACGAAATGAGTATCAAGCGTTCCTATTATTTTACAGCCGGATACAATATTAAATTGAAAAATCCGTTATTTACCATACACCCCGATGTTTTCTGGATGTACGATGGAGTGAATTCCAAAAGCTATATTCACACACGGTTCCAGTATGACAATGGGGAGAAAATGATGTTCGGAGGACTTAGCTACAGCCCTTCCACTTCTGCAGCTATTATCCTCGGAGGTCGTTTCCACGGCATAGTGATTAGCTATTCCTACGAGGCTTTCACCTCGGGCGTGGGTTTCGGCAATGGCAACCATGAGGTGGTGCTTAGCTACCTGACCCCGCTAAACCTGTACAAGAAGGGTCGCAATCGCCATAAGAGCGTGCGTCTGCTTTAACATGAGAGAAAAAAGATAGTCATAGAAATTTTACATATTATACAAGATATGAAAAGAATTACAGACATAGTTGTCGGCCTTGTTGGCCTTTTGTTACTTAGCTCGTGCTTTGGTAAAGGTGGTATGCAGCAAGGAGGCGAAGTGGTCGGCGTTTCAGGCAAATCGTTTGTGGAGCCTACACCTTATGGAATGGTGAAGGTGGAGAAGGGTTTCCTTAGGGTCGGCCTTGCAGAGAATGATACTCTTTGGGGTGCTGATGTGCCTGCCAAAGAGATTTCGGTTGATGGATTCTGGATGGATCAAAAGGAGATTACCAACTCGCAGTATCGTCAGTTTGTGATGTGGGTGCGCGACTCTATCGTGCGTGAGCGTCTGGCTGACCCCAATTATGGAGGCATTGATGCTTACAAGATTCAAGAGGACAAGGAAGGCAATCCGCTGGAGAAACCTTATCTTGACTGGAGTCGTCGTATTCCTTATAAGAATGCAAGTGAGGGTGAGGAGTTGGCTATTAACTCTGTATATACTGTCAATCCTGTGACAGGAGAGAAGATGCTCGATGCTTCGCAGATGAACTATCGCTACGAAATCTACGACTACCAGAAGGCAGCAATGCGTAAGTATCGCTTGAATCCTGCAGAGCGTAATCTCAATACTGATGTTACCGTGGATCCCAATGAGGTCGTAATGATATCTAAGGATACCGCTTACATCGATGATGACGGTAATATTGTAAGGCAGACAATCACACGCCCACTGTCATCATATTATGATTTCTTGAACACTTATATTGTAAACATCTATCCTGACACTACTTGCTGGATAAATGATTTTAACAACGCAAACAACGAGAAGTACGCAAAACTATATTTTGCTTCCAACGACTATAACGATTATCCTGTAGTAGGTGTCACATGGGAGCAGGCTACGGCTTTTTGCGCATGGCGCACTGAGTATCTGCTGCAAGGCCTTGGCAAGGAGGCGCGTCAGATGCAGCGCTACCGTCTGCCGACGGAGATAGAGTGGGAGTATGCTGCTCGTGGTAAGGAAGGCAACCCCTTCCCTTGGGCGGACTCTACAATGAAGAATAACCAGGGCTGTTTCTATGCCAATTTCAAGCCTGACCGCGGTAACTACACCGAAGACGGCAATCTGATCACTTCACGTTGTGGCATCTATGGCACCAACTCTAACGGACTGTACGATATGGCCGGCAATGTGGCGGAGTGGACTTCTACCGTCTACACTCAGGCTGGTGTGCAGATGATGAGTGATATCAATCCCGAGTTGACCTATAAGGCCGCTATTGAAGACCCCTATCTCTTGAAGCGCAAGGTCGTAAGAGGTGGATCATGGAAAGATCCTGAGTCTATGATACGCTCCGCTTGGCGTCAGAAAGAGTATCAAAACCAGCCACGTTCCTTTATAGGATTCCGTTGTGTTCGCTCTCTTGCTTCAGTGGATAATCCGCGTAACACACGCAATAGTGTAAGTGCTAGAAAGAGATAAATAATTAGTAAAACCAAACGAAGATATGAATATAATAGAAGCTTTACAGCGCTGGATGGACAGTAAGTCCGGACAGACTTTTCTAAACTACGCTTATAGCTGGGGTGCATCTATTGTGATCTTGGGTACCCTGTTTAAACTTACTCACTTACCCGGTGCCAACCTCATGCTTTTCATAGGTATGGGTACTGAGGTTGTGGTATTCTTCCTTTCTGCTTTCGATCGTCCTTTCGAAGAGAAGCAGGAGACAGCAGAGATTACTGCAGTTCAGCAGGGTACGGCTATCTCTGGTCCAGCTTATGTTGGAGGAGGAGCTTCTGGTGCTGACTTCGACAGCGAGGAAACTGTTGAGGGCGCAACAGCAACTGGCGGCGGCACAACCATTATCGGTGGCGGCGGTGGTGGAACTACCATCATCGGCGGCGGTGGCGGTGGTGGTGGCACCATCGTCATTGGAGGCGGCGGTGTAGCCGGCGAAGGTGGCGAGATGCCCGAGACTGTTGTTGGTGGCGAAGGTGCACCGGTGATTACCCCGTTCACTCCTTCCGAGGGCCTGCAGGCTGCGGCCGCACAGCAGGGTATTGGAGGAGGAAGTCTGCTTGACATCATCCGTCTTGCCAACGAGGAGATGCTGCAGCGTGCACAGGCTTCACTTACTCCTGAGATGGAGGAGGCCTCGCGTCAGTATGTGGAGAAACTGCAGTTGCTCACCGAAACTCTTGATCGCGTAGAGAAGCAGTCTGCACGTCTTACCACCGACAGCGAGGAGATGACCAACCTCAACCGCACGCTTACCGGTATCAATACGGTTTATGAGCTACAGCTTAAGAGTATCAGTCAGCAGATAGGCACTATTGATTCCATCAACGAGCAGACTAGCCGAATGGCAGCTCAGATAGAGGAACTCAACGGAGTATATGCCCGAATGATAAAGGCTCTTACCGTGAATATGAAGAATGCCGCTAATCCTGCAGCCCCCGAGCTTTAACCGCCCTTAAGGACCTTAAAGACTCTAATGACTTTAATCGACCTTAATTAGAAAGAAATGGCAATAAAGAAAAGACCGATATCACCGCGCCAGAAGATGATCAACCTCATGTATGTGGTGTTGATGGCGATGCTTGCGCTCAACGTGTCCAGCGATGTGCTCAAGGGTCTGCAGCTGGTAGGCGACAGCCTCAAGCGTTCTTCTGATAATGCCGAGGATGAGATAAAATCTATCTACGAGAGCTTTGCCGAGCAGATGAAGAAGAATCCTGCCAAGGTAAAGACCTGGTATGATAAGGCACAGATTGTGCGCAAAAAGAGCGACGAACTTTATAAGTTTGCCTCGGAACTGAAACTTGCAATCGCACGTGAAGCAGATGGTAGCGATGGTCGTCCGGATAGCCTCGTCAACAAGGAGGATCTGGAGGCGGCTGGCCAGATAATGCTTGCTCCTGGTCGCGGCAAGGGCAAGGCGCTCTATGACATGATCAACAATTACCGCAACTTTATAGTAAACCTTATTCCTGACAAGCGTAAGGCTGCCATCGTTTCTGCCAATCTCGCAACGGATGTGCCCAAATCAGAGAGCACTCTCGGCAAGAACTGGCAAGAGTATATGTTTGAAGCTATGCCGGCTATTGCTGCTACCACCATGCTTACTAAGCTGCAGACAGATGTGAAGCAGGCCGAGAGCGAGGTTCTCCATGAGTTGCTTTCTAATATCGATATCAAGGATATCCGTGTGAATGAACTTAATGCATATTGTCTCCCCGAGGCAACTACACTATTCCCAGGCGACGAGTTCCGCAGTCGTATATTTATGGCAGCAATTGACACAACTCAGCGTCCGGAGATATATGTGAACGGCAATAAGATACGTCCCGACGGTACTTACAATTTCCGCGTGGGCGGCCCAGGCGAATATACCTTCAAAGGCTACATAACGATGCCAAACGCTGCAGGTGAGGTTATCCACCGTGAGTTTACGCAGAAATACAATGTGATTGCACCTCCGTCAGGAGCTACTGTAGCCGCCGAAATGATGAATGTGCTTTATGCTGGCTACAGCAATCCTATCAGCGTGAGTGCCAGTGGTATTTCGCCCGACAAGATAAGCCTTACAATGAGCGGAGGAACCCTCACATCCAACGGAGGTAACGGCCACTATATCGCACGACCCTCTGCTGTGGGGCAGGATGTCACCTTCAACGTTACTGGCGTGGTCAATGGCTCTACCCAAAATATGGGTGCATTTACTTTCAAGGTGCGCAAGTTGCCTGACCCAACGGCTTATATACCCTATAAGGATAAGGACGGCAATACGAGCCACTTCCTCGGTGGACGTACGTTTGCCAAGGCTACTCTCATGCAGACAGAAGGTATCGGCGCAGCCATCGATGACGGCTTGCTCAATATTTCCTTCAATGTACTTGGCTTCGAAACCGTGTTTTATGATAACATGGGTAATGCTATACCAGAGAAATCAAGTGGTTCTAAATTCTCCGAGCGACAGAAGGAAATGTTCCGTAAACTCTCTGCTGGCAAGCGTTTCTACATCACTCGCGTCAAGGCTGTGGGTCCCGATGGAATACAGCGCGATCTGCCGCAGGCTCTTGAGGTTATAGTTAGATAATATTCAATATTCAATGATAATGAAAAAGACAATTCTTTTGCTTTCGATAATGCTTGTGGCCATAGCTACTGTGGCACAGCCACCGGCTCGCGTGCGTCAGCAGGCTAATAAGGACGCTGACAAGAACGTCAATACTCAAGCGCCTGTGGTCAATCGTCCATCGTCGGCTACACCCGCTGCCAAGAAGAGTGCTACCAATCCTGTGACAAGCGCTTCTCGCGCGGCTCTTGAGTTTCCTACCCAGGGTGCTATGCCTGAAGATGTAGCTTGGCGTCGCGATGTGTATAAGGTACTGGATCTTGCTTCTGATCGCAATGCTGTGCTCTATTTTCCTGAGGAGCCACAAGGCGATAAGATGAATCTCTTTACCTATCTCTTTAAGTTGGTGATGCGCAAAGACATTAAGGCATACGAATATACTATTGATGGTAACGAGAATCTTACTGCCAAGAACGTGATGCAGCCAAAGGAGATGCTCACTCGCTTTGAGATAAACTTTGAAACCAATGCTGAGGGTAAGATACGCGTTGACAACAGCGATATTCCCTCTGCTCAGGTAAAGAGCTATTACATTAAGGAATCTACCTATTATGACCAAAATACGGCCCAATTCCACACTCAGGTTACTGCATTGTGCCCCGTGCGCAAGGGTATCGATGAGTTTGGCGAGGAAGAGGCTCCTACGCCGCTCTTCTGGCTCGACTATGCGGAGATTAGTCCCTATCTCGCAAATATAGTGCTTATGAACTCCAACTATAATAATGCTGCGCAGATTTCTGCCGATGACTACTTCACCACCAATCAATATGAGGGCAAGATTTACAAGACAGTGAATCTTCAGGGTCGTTTATTGCAGAATTATTGTGAGACAGACTCCGCCCTCAAGGCCGAGCAGACACGCATAGAGAAGGAGATAACGACTCTTCAGGATCATGTGTGGGGCAAAGACTCCAGTGCTGTTAATGACTCTGTTGATGTGGCTGAACTTGAAGAGGGAAAGACAAAGAAAGCTTCGAAAAAGGGCAAAGACGAGAAAGAGTCAGAACTTAACTCCAGCCGCGCCCAGCTTAAGCGTGAGCGCACCACTGGCAGTGCTAAGTCGTCCTCATCACAACCGAAGTT
>JAFZUB010000025.1 GCA_017618515.1 Bacteroidaceae bacterium | reverse complement strand
GTCGAGAAGTGCCAACGGTCGCTGTCGGCCAACGCCTGTTTCAGGTCGTCGGTGATGCCCTCGCCCGTCAGTTTCAGACGTGCCTCCTTCATCGTCCTCAAACGCGTAAAAGCCACGTCGGGTTGCGGGGCTGCGGCTATGAACTGCCGCTCCTGCTCGTTCATCGTGTAGGCCACCAGCCCCTCCTTGTAGCGCCGCACCACCGACTCCACGTCGATGCCCACAGGGTGGTCGCTCACCACGCATGCCACCGCCTCGCGGCAATGGCTCAGGCTGAAATGTATCTCCGGATGACCCACTATCGAGGGCTTGCCGTGCTCGCTGTACTCAAAGAGCGGGTTCTCCGTGATGCCATACAGTTCGCGCAGCCCCCTCTTTAATAATAGGTACGCGAGGACACACTCCCGCCTACCCCGCTCAAACTTGAAGCGCAGGGCCTGCTCGCGCCGCTGCTCACTGATCTGCTGCAGCGCCGCCTCCAGGTCGAACCCGTCAATATGGTCGTCAATATAAATCCTCATCGTTCCATCTCCACTACTTCGCCGTCGAAGCTGATGGGGTCGCGGTGCTGGGAGCGCACGCTGATGACGGCCTTACCCGTGTAGAAAACGTCAATGTGATAGACGAAGAAGTCCTCCTTCGTCTTGGCCTCAATATCTATCCGGGCAAGGTCGGTCTTGGGGTTGGTCTGCTGGTAGGACTTCATGACGGTCTCGAAGTTCAGCCCCTCCGACGGCGAGGTCATCGGTGCCTGATGCGCCACCCCCAAGTAAGGCAAGTAGCTGCGCAACGTGTCGCCACGCAACTCTAAGAAGAAGTCGGAAGTCACTATCTTCGACCCATAGCGCATGGTATTCATCGAGCGCACGTCAATGCGCAACTGCCTATTGGCTACAGCCTCCTTAATATATTGCCGCGTCCTTGCCAACTGCTCGGCCCGCTCCTGCTTCGTGGCACACCCGGCCAGCATCGTCAGCCACAGTACAACGACCATCGCCAACACGCCCCTGTATCTCCTTATTATCTCCATATTATCTCCTTATTAACTCCTTATTATCTCCTTATTATCTCCTTATTATCTCCATATTATCTCCATATTAACTCCTTATTAACTCCTTATTATCTCCTTATTATCTCCTTATTAACTCCTTATTAACTCCATATTATCTCCTTATTATCTCCAACTATTAACAAAGTGCAAAGATACGAAATAATTCCGAACATATCAACAAAACCCGCAAAATAATTCGTATTTTTGCACATCGGCACGAGAACGTCAATGTACAAGCACATGGATATCATCAGATTCATCAAGGACTGGACGCTGCCAGTAAGCATGGGAGCCGGAGCAGCATTGTACCTGCTCTTTGCCTTCACGCCCCAGTTAGACGAGGCCGGCACCACGATGGCCCCGTTCTTTGCAGCCATCCTGCCGCTCTTTATGTTCCTGGTGCTGTTTGTCACGTTCTGCAAGGTCGACTTCCACCAGCTGCGCCCCGTCGGCTGGCACTTCTGGGTAGGCCTTTTCCAGCTGTTGTTCATCGGACTACTCATGGCGCTGATGGTCGGGGGACACATGACGGGCAGTAGCCTCGTACTGATGGAGTCTATCCTGATGTGCGTCATCTCGCCCTGCGCCACGGCTGCCGCTGTAGTCACCCAGAAGCTGGGTGGCTCGTTGGAGCAGATGACCACCTACACCTTCATCTCCAACTTCATTACCGCGCTGATGGTGCCCGTCTGCTTCCCCATGATTGAGAAATCGGCCGATATGACGTTCATGTCGGCCTTCATCAAGATACTCTACGAAGTGGTGGTGGTACTGTTGGTGCCCATGCTGTTGGCCTACATCGTGAAGCACCACCTGCACCGCCTGCATCGCTGGATTCTCAGCATCCGCGACCTCAGCTACTACCTGTGGGCCTGCTCGCTGATGATTGTCACAGGCACCACTGTCAAGAACATCGTCCACGCCAATACCACCGTCACCCTCCTCGCAGCCATTGCCCTGTTGGGGCTGGTATTGTGTGTGGTGCAGTTTGCCGTAGGTCGCTTTGTCGGCCATTACTTCAACCACCCACAAGAAGCCGGTCAGGCTTTGGGACAGAAGAATACGGCTTTTGCCATCTGGCTTTCCAGCACCTACCTTAATCCCCTCAGCTCCGTAGGTCCCGGCTGCTATATCTTGTGGCAAAACATCATCAACTCCATCGAGATATGGCAGGAGCGGAAAAAGGAGAAGTGAGAAGGGAGAAGTGAAAGGTGGATTATTCTTCCTCGATATCGGCAGCGTGGAAGATGACGTTATAGGTGATTTGGTAGTAGGCGGTGAAGTAGCCCAGACAGCCGCCGGTGATGTTGGAAACGGGGTTGGTACCTGTGTTGTCCATCATCTGCATGGAGTAGAGGTAGTCGTAGGCTGAGCGGTCGATGGCACGGATGTCGACACGGATTCGGTCACCCTCGTTGAGCACGTCGCTGCTGGTACCCTTTTCTTGTTCGCGCTCGGTAATGCAGGTGAATGCCTGTTGCAGGTCGCCGTCGGCATTACGCTGGTCATCGCTGAGGACAGCCCACCGGTAGCCCACGTTATTGCGGAATATATGGAGGAAGTAGTAGTTGGTGGCGTGCGGGATGTCCTGCAGGTGGAGCTCGCCTAAGAGGTAGCGCTCGGAGGCTATCTTCTTCCAGACGAAGCGGAAGCTGTTCATGACGGGACACTGCTGCATGGTGGAGGTGGAGGTGAAATGGTGGCCGTCGACGTCGATGGTCAGGTTGTAGCGTGTTCCGGGCTTGCCGGGCAGTGCCGCCGAGTAATAGCCGTCACGCGTGTAACTGAGTTGGCGGTGGATGCTATCGCCCGAGCTGATAACGACGGTGGCTCCTTCCACACCGTGGTCGTTGGAATTGTCGTCCATGTTCTGGGTCATGGTGATGCGCACGGTGGAGCGGTCCTGGCTGACGTTGGCTTCGACGACGTAGAGAGGGTCAACCTGGCGGTAGTCGATTTCGATGTCTTTCTCGCAGGAAACCAGGGCGAGAAAGAGGGCAATGGGACCAATGAGACTTATTCGACGCATAGCTTTCAGAACTTTAGGTTAAACGACACGGAAGGAATGATGCCAAAAAGGCTGTACTGTACGGCACGGGTGCGGGCACCGTTCTGAGAGTCCTCGAAGTTGATGAGGAAGGGATTGTAGCGGTTGTAGACATTGTAGATGCCAAACACCCATTGGTAGGTCTTGCGGCCTTTCTGGTTGGTCCACACGGCACTGAGGTCGAGGTGGTGATAGTCGGGGGCACGGTAACCGTTGCGCTCGGCATAATAATAGATGTAGTTGCTCTCGATGGCGTACTTGCCGCTGGGTGCGGTGAAAGCCTGCCCCGAATTATAGACCCAGGCGGCACTGAGCTGCCAGCGGCGCGACAGCTGGTACATGGCGACGAGGTCGACATCGTGGCGGCGGTCGTTGCTGGCGGTGTACCAGCGCCCCTCGTTGATGCCGTCAATCTGGGTTTCGCTCCACGATAGCGTATAGGCGAGCCATCCCGTCAATCGCCCCGTGTTCTTGCGCAGGCACAGCTCGGCACCGTAGCTGCGGCCCTGTCCGGCCAGCACCAAGCGCTCAATCTCTATCTCCGAACGGAAACTCTTGCCGTCGCGG
>JAFZUB010000024.1 GCA_017618515.1 Bacteroidaceae bacterium | reverse complement strand
CGTTCTCCTTGCGGGCACGGTTGACGAGCGAGAGGTGTCCGTCGTGCAGGGCACCCATGGTGGGGACGAGGCCGATGGTCTTATGAGCCTGTTTGGCTTGTTGGATGGCTGCGGTGAGGGCAGCAGCGGTGGTGATTGTTTGCATTTATTATCGGGATTATGAGATTAGTGGGAATCGTTGTTTTTTTCTTCGTCTTCGATGATTTCGTAGGGGGAGAAGCCGTTCTCGTCGGTGTCGACGTGCATGTCGGGTTGTGCTTGGTCGGGGTGCTGGTAGTCGGGACGGCGCATGAGTCGGTTGGGTATTTCGAGCAGGTAGTTGAACAGCGTGAGTAGCAGGCTAAAGAGGAAGGCACTCCAAAAACTATCGACGTGGAACGAGCTGACCAGTCCCGAGGCGAGCAGGATGATGACGGCATTGATGATGAGCAGGAAGAAACCCATGCTGAAGATGGTGACGGGGAGGGTGAGGACGATGAGTATGGGACGGATGAAGCTGTTGAGCAGGGCGATGACGATGGCGGTGAGGATGGCTGCACCGACCGAGTTGATATGTACGCCTGGCAGTATGTAGGCTGCCAAAATGGTGGCGAGGGTCATCACCACCACCTGTGCCACAAAGCCGAATTTGCCAGAATAGAGCTCTTGATTGTCGTTGAGGGTTATCTTCATGACTTACGAATAAGTGATTATTTAATTAAGGTCGATTTCTCCTTTCCCATAGCGGACCACCTCAAGTTCGCCGCCGGAGCAGTCGACCACGGTAGAGGGCTCGTCCTCGCCAATGCCGCCGTCGACCACCAGGTCTACCCGGTTGCAGAAGGCTTCGTGGATGAGCTCGGGATCGGTGAGGTACTCGGTCTCCTGCTCGCTGTCCACCTGCCGTACAGAGGTGCCTATCAGAGGGCATCCTAAAGCTTCGACGATGGCCTGCAGGATGGTGTTGGCAGGCACACGTACTCCGATAGTCTTGTTGGGGTTAAGGTAGTTGCGTGGTACGTTGTTGTTGGCGTCCATGATGAAGGTATAGGGGCCTGGGAGGCAGCTGCGCAGGAGGGCGTAGGTGTCTTTGTCCATGGGGCGCACGTATTCTGACGCCATGCTGAGCGAGGCACAGAGCATCGAATATTTGGCCTTTTTGAGGGAGAAGCCTTTCAGTTGGGCGATGGCTTCGACGGAGCGCTTGAACTCCATGCTGCAGGCAAAGGCGTAGAGCGTGTCGGTGGGAACGACGATAATGCCGCCTTGCTGGAGGAGGTCAACCACGCGTCGTACCTCGCGTGGATTGGGGTTGTCGGTGTATATTTTTGTAATCATTTGAGCGTGCAAAAGTACGAAGTTTTTTTGAATTGCTATACTTTTTTTATAGAAATAACGTTTTATAAGGGTTATGAAGAAATTGCTTGTCTTGTTTTATATGGTCGTCGGCGTGCTGTCGGCGGGTTCCTCACAGGCTCAGAATGTGAGCTTTAAGAAGTATTTTAAGGACAACACCCTCAGAATAGACTACCACCGTATAGGCAACCGTCAGCACGATACGGTGCAGGTGGTGGCGATAGAGCGTCTGCCCCAGTGGGCGGGGTCCCTCACGCAACTTATAGACCCGTTTGACAATGGCGACTACCGCGTGGTGGTGGCAGACCCCACCAGTGGGCGAGAGCTCTACAGCCGAGGGTACAACCGCCTCTTTCACGAATACCGTGATACGCCGCAGGGGAAGGACAGCGTGGCAAGTTTCGAGGAGGTGGTGCGTGTCCCGTGGCCGAAGCATAAAGTAGACATCTGCTTCCAGAAACGCGGCGCCGACCAGCGGTACTATACCCAATACCGTTATACGTTCGACCCCGACTCCGCCATGAGGCAGCTAGTGCGCAGTTCCCAGCTCAGCATAGCCAGCTCGCCGGTGGTGTTGCAGCACAAGGGTGACAGCCACAAGAAGATTGACGTGGTGATAGTGCCGGAAGGATATGGCCCTGCCGACATCGCCAAGATGAAGCGTGATTTGGCGACCTTCTGCGACTATCTGCTGGGGCAGGAGCCTTTCCGCAGCCGGAAGGACGACTTCAACGTGTGGGGCGTCTCTCTCACGGGTGAGGCATCGGGAATCACCGACCCCAACAAGGGTATCTGTGTGCAGAGTCTTGTCGGCTCCAGCTACAACACCTTTGGGGCTGACCGTTACCTGATGACCATGCAGCTCTTCAAACTGCACGATGCCATCGGCTCCACCCCATGCGACCATATCATCATTATGGCTAACAGCACCACATACGGCGGTGGAGCCATATATAACTTCTATGCCATGAGCTCGCTCAACAGTATGGCCGACATGGTGCTGCCTCATGAGCTGGGGCACAGCATCGGCGGACTGGCAGACGAATATGTGGACGAGAACCTCAGCTATGGCGATATGCACTCGTTGACGGTGGAACCCACCGAACCTAATATCACTACGCTGGTAGACTTTCAGTCTAAGTGGGCGGACATGCTTCCACAGGGCACTCCCGTGCCCACTCCGGCCAACGAGCAGGTGCCTCGCAAGGAGAACGGTCCGCTGGGCGTCT
>JAFZUB010000023.1 GCA_017618515.1 Bacteroidaceae bacterium | reverse complement strand
GTGAACGCAGACACAGCCACTGACGAGGACATCCAGAACATGAAGGATGCCATCGCAGCAGTCCGTGATCTCTACGCTGACACCACCGCTCTCTCTAAGCTCATTGCCGAGAGCGAGGTGCTGCTGCAAGGCATCGTTGTTGGTGACGGCATGGGTGAGCTGAGCGACGAAGCACTGGCTACTGCACTGCGCGCAGCTATTGATGATGCTCGCGCCACTGCTTTCACCACTCCTATCTCCGCTCCCGCCGTTAAGGCAGCCGAGAAGTCAGTGGGCGATGCCAAGGCAGCCTTCCTGGCAGGCCTCAAGACCTTTGAGGTAGGCAAGTGGTACTTCATCACCAACCTCGACGTAGAGCGAATGGGTGATGCCGGAGCAGAGGATGCTATGTGCGGTGGCAACGCCATCTATCTTAACGCCAAGTATCCAGGAGCCTCCGTCACCAAGTGGGGACTCTTCGATCCCGCCAGCATGACGCTCAATGCCGATGGCAATCCTAAGGCTATGTGGCAGTTTGTACCCGTAGAGGGAACCGAGTACTATGCTATTCGCAACCTCTACAACGGCTACTACCTCGGTGACTACGCAGGCGACAATATCAACCTGCCTATCAGCGAGACTCCCGTGCCCTATGATGTGGCCTATATAGGTAATGCACAGTTCTCCCTCACCCCGAAGACCAAGGCCAATACCAAGGGCTGGAGCCTGTGGCCCGAGGGCTTTGAGTGCGACATAGTATGCCATGATCCTGGCACCCCCGCATCCGCATGGACCTTTGTAGAGGTAATACCTGAGGAGCAGGAGGCTATCAGCATCAGCGACTTTGCCATGAACCTTATCGACGTAATGTCAGTGCCCTACGATGTAAGAGATATCGCTGAGTACAATGACGATGTTCATACCTACGCAGTTAAGAGTATTACTCAGGAAACCAATGAGGAAGGCGAACTTGTGACCACCGTAGAGCTCTACGAGAAGAATGAGTTCAAGGCTGGCGAGCCCTTTATCATCGGTCTCGGCAACTGGCAGGCACCGACTGACGAAGCACCCTTCGAGCCTTATGACCTGATTATACCGTTCCCCACCGAGCAGGTAGATCACAGCTACACCTTCGTGGCTAACGGTATTGTGGGTGGACTCCATAGCACCACACCTGAACCTATCACCGCTATATCCACAGGTAAGGACTTTATACCATTTACTAGCACTTTCGATGCCCAGACTGGTGTGATTGATCCAGCCACATATAAGGGTGAGGTAGAGGGCGTAGAGACAGCAGCTACCCTCGTGATAGTTGGCGACCTCAATCTGGTGCCCGAGCTCACTGAGCCTGCTGATGTCAATGGTGACGGCAACAAGAATACCGCCGACGTTGTGGCAGTATATACCTTCATTGAGAAGGGCAGCGAGAGCGGCTTTACCCGCGAGGCAGCCGACGTTAACCGCGATGGTAACGTCAACACTGCTGATGTGGTAGCTATCTACACCGCCATCATCGGTGGCGAGGGAGCTAGCAGCCGCGCGTTCAAGGTGCAGATATCTAAGCTCCTGAAGCAATAAGACAAACAATAACCATAACCAAGGAGGGGTGGCGTGAGCTGCCCCTCCTTTCCAAAAAACATTAACCTCTAACCTATAATTGCTATGAAAAAAATTGCTTTTCTTTTGATGGTGCTGGCCTCCTTTGTGCTGGCTGATGTTGTTTCGGCGCAGGTACCGAGTATTCCGCGTAAGACACAGACCACGAAGCGTGTAACTACACAGCCGCAGCGTAACCCCAATGTGGCGTGGGGCACTCAGTACGACTGGCTCTCCACACGTTATGCCACTTATGATGACATCCGCAACTATGACCGTGGACAAATCCGCGTGCTGAAGAACTCTATCTACGCTCGTCATGGTCGCAGATTCAAGGATGCACAGCTTCGCTCTTATTTCAACTCGCAGTCATGGTATAAGCCGCGTTATGACGAGGTTCCAGCCAAGCAGTTTAATAAATATGAGAATGCCAATATAGCATTCCTCAAAAAGTACGAATAGCTCATGCTGCGAAGCCTGACATTTCAGTGGTTGGCGCTCTCAGTTCTCTTGCTGACTGCCTGCGGGGGCAGCAAGGCTCCCGAATATAAGGAGAAGTCGTTGCAGGAGAGGAAAGAAAGTTTCCATCGCGACATTGTGACCGATGATTTGCGCATGTTTGACCTACGTGGTAGCGTGCGGCAGATTGACGCGGGTCGCGCAGTGATTGGCTTTATGGCCAGCGGATTGCTGGAGAGTGTGGTTTACGACGGCGACAGCCTTATTATCGTTCGCAATAGCGAAGGTGTGGTGAAGCATCTTATGAGGGCTGACGGAGCTGAGGTGCCTATAGGCGAAATAACACACGCCTGTTCTCAACGGAACAGGCGTGTGGAATATTGGGAATAGTCTGAGAGTAATTTTCGTTACTCTGTTGGGCTCGGCTCTGGTGCCGGAACTGGCTCCGGTGCAGGTTCCGGTGCTGCGGCAGCAGGCTCGGGAGTGTTGATTTCTATCTCTTCGCTTTCGGCGGGAATTTCCTCCGCCACTTCGGTGCGTATCACAGGCTTTACCTCTGGCTCTACCTCCACTCGTGCGGGAGTAGTGTCAGGCGGCAAGGTCTGCATGGTGGCTACAGTGTCCTCTACTTCTTCGGTATCGCTATTGAATATTCCCGAGGTGGTGAACACGAGGGCTATGCACACTATGGCGAGCACTATCACAGCCACTATGAGGATATAGGTGAGCAGGTTGCGCTGTTTCTTAGGCTGCACCGACCGTTCGCGGCTCACCTCAGGCATAGCTGCGTATGGTGGGGCTGCCGCGGTACGCTCTACTGCTGGGGGAGCGGTAGGCTGAGCACTTTGCGCAGCGGGAGCTGCAGCGGGCTCGGCAGCGGGCTGGGGCACAGCTTCAGGCTGAGCCTCAGGGGCATTGGTAATCATCTCAAGGGCGTCGCTGGTAGGCAGTCCGCACTGAGGACAGTGGGCGGCGCGATCGGAAAAAATCTTTCCGCATTCGGGGCATTTGATTAGTGCCATAATTTATTTTACAGTATATAATATAGTTACGTTACTCCTTTTTTATTTCATTGTGCAAAGATATTGCTTTTTTTAATAAGCTGGTCTATTTTGGTACGTTTTTTTATTCTTTTGTTAGATGTGAAGCGGCATTTGCTGTCGCCAGGGGCTGCTTCGGCGCGTATGGGACCATCGATGATGTTGTCATAGATTTGATTATCGTAGTTGACGACACGGGTCTTGCTTTCTTTGTCGGTGGCTATGTGGAGAACGGCTCGCGAGTCGATGGAATAGCCATTGGGAGTGTTGGCAACAATATTGTCATGGATGCGGAAATGGCTGGCTCCGTCATCGCAGTAGATGCCGTTGTTGTCGCATGCTCCGATGTAGTCGTGGATGATATTGTGGCGCACCGTAACGCGGTCGTTCTGGGTGTAGATGTAAATGGCTCCGCTGTCCATGAGCGAGCGTTTGAGGTGGTTGGCCATATATGAGGGAGAGTAATAAAGAAGGTTGTGCTCCACGATGCCTGTCTCCTGCATGGTTTTGTCGGCTTTCCACCATGTGCCGACGGCTATAGCTGAGTAGCCGAAATCACGGAATTTGTTATAGGCGATGTAGTAGTCGGAGCCTGAGCAGCGTATACAGAAGGTGTTGATACAGGCGAGCCCCATGTCGCTAAACGTGCAGTGGGTGATGGTTGTGTTGACGCTGCGTGAGGCAAAAATGCCATAGTGATAGCAGTTACTGAAATGGCAGTGACGGACGCGGAGGTTATTGCTGTCGAAGGCTTGAATCACATTGC
>JAFZUB010000022.1 GCA_017618515.1 Bacteroidaceae bacterium | reverse complement strand
TATGCGCTCATTGATGAATATACTCTCCAGCGAGGCAAAGTGCAACTCCTCCATCAGCTCGTCGCGGTGGATGAGCAGCTCCCTCTTCAGCAGATCGCGTGTCTGGTCCACGCTGTAGCGCAGCACGTCGCTCACCGACAGGAACTTCGGCGTGCGGTCGTCAATCACGCAGCAGTTGGGCGACAGGCTCACCTCGCAGTCTGTGAAGGCATAGAGGGCATCAAGCGTCTTGTCGGGCGACACACCAGGCTGCAGGTGCACCACGATGCTCACCGACTCCGACGTCGTGTCGTCGATATGCTTGATTTTTATCTTGCCTTTCTCTCCGGCCTTCATGATTGACTCTATCACGCCTTTCACCGTCTTGGAGAATGGTATCTCGGTGATGTGCAGCGTCTTGTTGTCAATCTTGTTGATTTTGGCGCGTACCTTCACGCTGCCGCCGCGCTGGCCGTCGTTGTAGTGGCTCACGTCGATGCTGCCACCCGTCTGGAAGTCGGGGTACAGCTGGAAGTCCTCCCCTTTCAGGTAGCTCACCGCTGCGTCGCACAACTCGTTGAAGTTGTGAGGCAATATCTTCACGCTCAGTCCAACCGCGATGCCGTCAGCACCCTGGCACAGCAGCAGCGGAAACTTCACCGGCAGCGTGATAGGCTCTTTGTTGCGACCGTCATACGAGAGCTTCCACTCCGTTGTCTTGGCGTTGAACACCGCATCGAGGGCAAAGCGGCTCAGTCGCGCCTCTATGTATCGCGGAGCTGCTGCACCGTCGCCCGTGAGTATGTTGCCCCAGTTACCTTGGCAGTCGATGAGCAGGTTTTTCTGCCCCAGCGTCACCAGTGCCGAGTAGATGGAGGCGTCGCCGTGTGGGTGATACTTCATCGTGTTGCCCACAATGTTAGCCACCTTGTTGAGGCGTCCGTCGTCCATCTGCTTCATGGAGTGCAGCAGACGTCGCTGCACCGGCTTCAGTCCGTCGCCCAAGTGCGGCACAGCACGGTCCAATATCACATAGCTCGCGTAGTCCAGAAACCAGTTCTGGTACATGCCACCGAGCCTGTGCAGCGCGTTCGGGTCATCGTGGTGCTCGTCGGGGTTATAGGAAGCGTGACCTTCGACAGAGGATTTCTCAGTTTCCATCTCCTCATTCCTCACGCCTAACTCCTCGCTGTTCATTTCTAATTCATCATTACTCATTTCCAATTGTTCTTTATAGGCGCAAAGTTACGAAAAAAAAACGATATGGACACACACAAATGGCGAAAATCACCCTTCTGCAAATATTTATTTGGACGGACATTTTCCCCTCATCCTCAAAAAGGGCAAAAAAAATGCACTTTTGAGAGGATTGTATGGCTATATCGGAAAAAAATAGTAACTTTGCATAAGAATATAGCAGTACGATTGTGAATCGTCAATTCGTAGATCATCAAGGTGATATCGGTAGAGAATCTAAAGGTTGAATTCAGTGTCGAGCCGCTGTTTGAGGGCGTGAGCTTCGTGGTGAACGACAAGGAGCGCGTATGCTTGGTGGGCAAGAATGGTGCCGGCAAGAGTACGATGCTCAAAATCATCGCTGGCATGCAGCAGCCCACCTCGGGCAGCGTGGCGATGCCGCAAGGCAGCACAGTGGGTTATCTGCCGCAGGTGATGAAGCTCGCCGACAGTTGTACGCTGATTCAAGAGACGGAGAAAGCGTTCGCTGCATTGAAGGAGAAGGAGCAACGCCTGGAGCGCATCAACCGCGAGCTAGCGGAGCGCACCGATTATGATAGCGACGACTATGCACGCCTCATAGAGCTGAGCACCTCGCTGCAGGAGCAGCTTCAGATGGGCGGCGGCCAGAGTTGGCGTGCCGACATGGAGCGCACACTGATGGGCCTCGGCTTCGAGCGCACCGACTTCGACCGCCCCACGGCGGAGTTCAGCGGCGGATGGCGCATGCGCGTAGAGCTCGCCAAGATACTGCTGCAGCGCCCCGATGTGCTGCTGCTCGACGAGCCCACTAACCACCTCGACATAGAGAGCATATCATGGCTGGAGGACTTCCTCATCAAGGAGAGCAAAGCGTCGGTGATGCTCGTGAGCCACGACCGCGCATTCATAAATAATGTATGCTCGCGCACACTGGAGATAAGCTGCGGACAACTGACTGATTATAAGGTAAAGTATGATGAGTTTGTTAAACTAAGGGCTGAACGCCGTGAGCAGCAGCTCCGTGCCTACGAAAACCAGCAGAAAGAGATAGCCGACACCAAGGCGTTTATCGAGCGCTTCCGCTACAAGGCCACCAAGGCAGTGCAGGTGCAGAGCCGGATCAAGCAGCTCGCCAAGATAGTGCCCATCAAGATTGACGAGGTGGACAACAGCACGCTCCACCTGCGCTTCAACGAGCCCACGCGCAGCGGCGACTTCCCATTGATATGCGAAGAGGTGGGCAAGGCCTACGGCAGCCACCGCGTGTTCTGCGGCGTAAACCTCACCATACGGCGCGGCGAGAAGGTGGCCTTTGTGGGACGCAACGGCGAAGGCAAGAGTACACTGGTGAAGTGCATCATGGACGAGATACCCTACGAGGGCAAGCTCACCGTGGGCCACAACGTGCAGATAGGCTACTACGCGCAAAACCAGGCGCAGCTGCTAGACGAGAGCCTGACAGTGTACGACACCATCGACCGCGTGGCCACTGGCAACGTGAGACTCAAGATACGCGAACTGCTCGGCGCCTTCATGTTTGGCGGCGAGGAGAGCGACAAACGCGTGAAGGTGCTCAGCGGTGGCGAGCGCAGCAGACTGGCAATGCTCAAGCTGCTGCTGGAGCCTGTGAACTTCCTTATCCTCGACGAGCCCACCAACCATCTCGACATGCGCACCAAGGATGTGCTGAAAGAGGCGCTGCTCCACTTCAAGGGCACGGTGATAGTGGTGAGCCACGATCGCGACTTCCTCGATGGACTGGTGCAGCGCGTGTATGTCTTTGGCGGAGGAAAGGTGAGAGAGCATCTGGGAGGAATATATGATTATCTAGATAAAAGAGAACAGGTAACAGAGAATAGAGAAGAGATAATAGAGAATAGAGAAAAGAACGAAGCTGCAACAGATAATAGGCTGGATTACGAGAAACAGAAGGAACAGCGCAAAAAAGTGAACAAACTCGAGAAACAGATTAAGGAGGCGGAGCAGCGCATCGGCGAACTGGAGGCGGCCATCAAGGTGATTGAGAGCCGCATGAACACTCTGGAGGGCGCCAGCGACCTCACGCTGATAGAGAAGCACATGTCCTTCAGCCGACAACTCAGCGAAGCAATGGATGAGTGGACTACTGCGAGCGAGGAGTTGGAAACATTGAACATTATATAAAAACTTTGATATGAAAATTATTATGACTTTAGCACTGACGGCCGCGATGATGACGGCCGTAGCTCAGAACGATGAGCACCCACATGGCATTGACGTGAACAACCTTGACAAGAGCGAGGCACCCGGCACCGACTTCTACCGCTATGCGGTGGGCGGCTGGCAGGACAGCCACCCGCTGGCCGACGAATACGCCCGCTTCGGCTCCTTCCACGTGCTCGACGAGATGAACAACACCCGCATACGCGGCATCATAGAGGAACTAGCCAAGGAGTGGCACGCCCCCGACACCAACGAGGGCAAGATAGCCAAACTCTACAACATGGCTATGGACATGGACGCCCGCAACAAGGCCGGCATAGAACCCATAGTGGACTTCGTGAAGGAGATAGATCACAAGAAAAGCAAGGAGGCACTCATCAACATAGTGCCGCTGATGATGCTCTGGCACACCGACTGCTTCTTCAACGTGTTTGTGGAGGCCGACGCCAAGAACAGCACAGAGAACCTGGTGCAGCTCTACCAGGGCGGCACCACGCTCGGTGAGAAGGAATACTACCTCGACGATGACGAGCACACACTCGCCATACGCAAGGCCTACCGCGAGTTTGGCACAAAGGTATTCAAGATGATTTTCCCCAGCCTCAGCGACGAAGAGGCGCTGGCCAAGATGAACACCGTGGTGCGCCTGGAGACACGCCTCGCCACTGCCTTCAAAACCAACGCACAGCTGCGCATAGCCGAGGAAAACTACAACAAGATATCAGTGTCGCAACTACAGAAAGACTACCCTGCCGTTGACTGGGTAAAAATGTTTTTCGAAGTAGCCCAATTCCCCTACTTCGACCAGATATGCGTGGGACAGCCCGAAGCCACCAAGGCCGCGTGTCAGATGATTGAGGACGAGAGCCTCGACGACTTGAAGACATACATGATATTCCGCTTCGCTGCCGACAACCTCAGCCTATGCGGAGAGGAGCAGGTGAACCTCTCGTTCGACTTCTTCGGCCGCACACTCTCTGGCCGCCAAAGCCTGCAGCCGCTGTGGAAACGCGCCGTCAACACCGTCAACGGCCTGCTGGGCGAGGCCGTAGGACAGATATACGTAGAGAAATACTTCCCCGAGAGCGCCAAGCAACGCATGGAGCAGCTGGTGGAGAACCTGCGCACTGCTCTGAGCGAGCGCATCATGGCGCAGAAATGGATGAGCCCCAAGACAAAGCTCAAGGCTATGGAGAAGCTCAGCACATTCTACGTCAAGATTGGATACCCAAACAAATGGCGCGACTACAGAGGCTTCGACTTCAACAAGCCCACCAACTTCATGGACGCCGTGCTGGTGGGACGAGCTCTCAACACAGTACTCGACATCACCGAGAGAGTGGGCAAGCCAGTAGATAGAGATAAATGGTACATGACGCCGCAGACGGTGAACGCCTACTACAACCCGACCACCAACGAGATATGCTTCCCTGCAGGCATACTGCAGTACCCCTTCTTCGACGCTGAGGCCGACGACGCGTTCAACTACGGTGCCATTGGCGTGGTGATAGGCCACGAGATGACTCACGGATTTGACGACCAGGGCCGCAAGTTCGACAAGGATGGTAACATGACCGACTGGTGGACAAAGAAAGACGAGAAAGGCTTCAACACCCAGGCGCAGAGGATGGTGGACTTCTACAACAACATCAATGTGCTGCCCGACCTCAAAGCCAACGGCTCACTGACACAGGGCGAGAACCTCGCTGACCACGGCGGACTGATGGTGGCATTCCAGGCACTGAAAAACGCCACCAAGGGACAGCCCGAGAAGACCATCGATGGCTTCACCGATGACCAGCGCTTCTTCCTCGCCTACGCCGGAGTGTGGGCTGGCAACGTCCGCGAGGCAGAGATACGACGCCTCACAAAGGCTGACCCCCACTCGCTCGCACAATGGAGAGTAAACGGAGCACTGCCCCACATCGACGCGTGGTACGAGGCCTTCGGCATCACAGAGAAAGACCCGCTCTTCGTGCCCAAAGCCAAGAGAGTGACGGTGTGGTAATGATAGAGAACAGAGAACAGAGAATAGAGAATAGAAATGATTTTCCTGCCGAAGAAACATCCGTCTGTAGCAA
The DNA here is from genome assembly GCA_017618515.1 of Bacteroidaceae bacterium. Next base: position 26,238 of record JAFZUB010000022.1, on the reverse strand, counting down.
GGCTTAAGGCTAGAGGCATAAGCATCAGCGACGGCAAGCCTGGCGACAACGCACTGCGCGTGGTCATACTCAATCTCATGCCCCAGAAGCAAGAGGCCGAGGAGGAGTACTACACGATGATGGACGGCGCAGGACTCGACATAGAGATAGTGCTCGCCAAGATGAGCGGTCTCACCTACAAGACCACGCCACAAGAGTACATGGACAAGTTCTACACCGATATAGCAGACATCATGACGGATCCCACCCATTACCACGGCATGATAATCAGCGGCGCACCGCTAGAGCACCTCGACTTCAGCGCCGCGACCTACTGGGAGCAACTCAAGCAGGTGTATCAATGGACTCTTACCCATGTGGGCAGCACCATCAACATCTGCTGGGCAGCGATGGCAGCGCTGTGGATTTTCTTCGATATCGACAAACATCCGTGCAAGGAGAAGCTCTTCGGCGTGTACCCCCATATCAGACTGCGCCCCGACGTGCCACTCACCGAGGGACTGAGCCTCGAGGTAATGATACCCGTTAGCCGCCATGCCACACTGCGACGCGAGGAACTGGAGCAACACCCCGACATCACCGTGCTCATCGACCAGGAGATAACGGGGCCAGAGCTCGCCATGGCATGGGGAGGGCGCCACATCTTCGCCAACGGCCACGCTGAGTATGCCGAGGGGCGACTACGCTTTGAGTATGAGCGCGACATGGCAAAGGGCATGCCCATCAGCGTGCCCCTCAACTATTTCATCGACAACGATCCCGCCAAGGGCGTCAACATCTCATGGCAGCACACTGGGCAGCGCATCTACCACAACTGGTTGAGACACTATGTGAGGAGTGAAAAGTGAGAAATGAGACTCGTGAGATAGAACTGCTGGCTCCTGCCCGCAATGCGGAGATAGGCATCGAGGCCATCAACTGCGGAGCCGACGCCGTGTATATAGGTGCCGAAGCATACGGAGCAAGGCATGCCGCAGGCAACAGCGTGGAGGATATCGCACGGCTGGCAGACTATGCCCACCGCTACGGAGCCAAGGTATATGTCACAGTCAACACCATACTCTACGACGACGAGCTGCACGATGTGCGCCACCTCATCGATCAACTGCACGACGCTGGTGTAGATGCACTGATAGTGCAGGACACAGCCCTGCTGACCATGCAGCTGCCACTGCCGCTGCATGCCAGCACACAAATGGACATACGCACCGCCGACAAGGTAAGGCAGCTCCACAGCTGGGGCTTCGAGCAGGCAGTGCTCGCCCGCGAGCTGGGACTGAAGGAGATGGCTGACATCCATCAGGCATGTCCCGAGATGAAGCTGGAGGCCTTTGTGCACGGTGCCCTATGCGTGAGCTACAGCGGTCGCTGCTATGCCTCACAATATTGCTTCGGGCGCAGTGCCAACCGCGGAGAGTGTGCGCAATTCTGCCGCCTCGCCTTCGACCTCAAGGACGCTCAGGGCAACATAATCGCAAGAAACAAGCACCTCCTCTCGCTCAAGGATATGAACCGCAGCCGTAGCGTGGAGCAGATGCTAGACGCAGGCATCAGTTCGCTAAAGATTGAAGGACGACTCAAAGACATGGCGTATGTGAAAAACACCACTGCCTACTACAGCCAACTGCTCAATAAGATAATAAGCCGCAGAGCGCAAGACTACCGCCGCGCCGCCTATGGACGATGCCACACCACCTTCGAGCCCAATCTCGACAAGACCTTCAACCGAGGATTCACCGACTATTTCCTGCGCGGCAGAACTGAGGACGTCGCATCCATACATACGCCGAAAGCTGTAGGAGAACCCGTGGGCACAGTGAAAGAGATAAAAAACAACTACATACTTGTAAGTGGCACCGGCAGCTTCCACAACGGCGACGGCATCTGCTACTTTGACGCCAGTGGCACCCTGCAGGGATTTCGCGTCAACAGAGCCGACAACAACAAGCTCTATCCTCACCTCATGCCGCAGAGCCTCAAAGCAAAGACACCCTTGTTTCGCAACCACGACGTAGCCTTCGAGGCAGACATGCTGCGCCCCACCCCACAGCGCACCGTAGGCATCAGCCTCAAGATAGATGACACTGATGACGGCTTCCGCATCACCGCCACTCCTACCGCGGCAGGGGGAGAAATAATTACCCTCGACGTAAAAGCGGAGCATCAATTGGCAATGAAGCCACAGACCGACAGAATAATTGCCGAGCTGAGCAAGACAGGCGGTACAGGATATGAGGTGACGGAGGTGACCGCAACGTTCTCGCAGGACTTCTTCATCCCTGCCTCAATGCTGAGCCAGTGGAGAAGAGAATTAATTGATAAACTTAGAGAGTCGAGAGTCAAGAGTCAAGGGCCGAGAGTCGAAAGTGCGAAAGTCGAGAGCCTGGAGTGCGAAAGTGTTGCTTCCTTTACTGAAAACATTTCCAACCGTGCTGCACAGCAATTCTACGAAGAGCAGGGCGCCAAGGAGATAGAGCCCGCATTCGAGATTTCATTGCCAAAAGGCAATGTAACATTGATGACTTGCCGCCACTGCATAAAATATTCCTTGGGATTATGCGTTAAATATGATAGGAACAATAAATCTCAAATTTCAAATCTCAATTCTCAAATCTCATTGGTGCTGCCCGACGGCCGACGCTTTCCTCTGGAGTTTGACTGCCACAAGTGCGAGATGAGAGTAACAGCAAAGATATAAACAATGAGACACGCGACAAGATATATATTGCTGATAGTCACTGCGCTATGCTTGCTTGCCTCATGCTCCTACCAGAGCACGGAGCACAACAACAAGTGGACACTCACGCAGAGCCAGAGAGACTCTATCGCGTTCTCTACCTATCACCACTACAACGTGGGGTACAATTTTCTATGCACCGCCGACAGTATGCTGCTCAGCCCCCACCCCGAAGGCATGGCACTCAATCTTGATTACCCCCACGAGAATGTATGCCTCTACGAAGACGACGACTTTGTGATTACCGAGGTATTCCATAATAAAAACATTGACAATACCACCCTCGACAGCATCTGGCTGTGCGTAGGCTCCGATGGCATCCCCCTCGGATGGATAAGCGAACAAGAATTGTTGCACAATGCTACGCCCGTAGATCCTATCTCGCAGTTCATGGCATTTGGTTACAGAAATCGCGGACTGATAGAATTCATCGTGGAAAGCCAATTTCTGATTATCATAACATTCGTCACATTTTCTAAGAGAGGAATTCCCTTGCTGTCAAAGGACAAAGAAACCTCTATTTATCCTTTCTTATTCTGGATTGCCATCCTGTCGGCTGCTTCAGTCCTCGGCACAATAAAATGCTTAACACCGGAAATGTGGCACGATTTCTACTACCACCCCTCATTGAATCCTGTTGGACAGCCACCGATGCTTGCACTCTACCTCTCACTGATATGGCTAAGCATTATTCTTTTCATAGCTATCTTCTTCGACCTTAAAGACAAGGTATCCGCTGGCAAGACATTACTGACACTGGCCGCTGCTGCCGTTGTCGGTGTCTGGTTCTACTTGGGACTATCAGAACATATTGACAACATATATGCTATCTGCGGATTGTACGTATTTCTCGTAGCACTATTCCTATGGTTATATTTCAAATCAAAGAAAACATGCAAAAGCGAATCACAATAAACGACTGCGCCATCATCGACCTACCCACATTCACCGACAATCGCGGCAGCCTGTCGCTGATTGACAGCGAGGCGGCTGCTCAGCACCTCCCCTTCAAGCCCGAGAGAATCTTCTGGATCTACGGCACCCAGACCTCCACGGTGCGCGGACAGCATGCCCACCGCAGTTGCTGGGAGATGGTGTGCGCCGTGAGCGGCAACTTTCGCCTCACCCTCAACGATGGCAGAGGAGAAAAGACCTTCCTGCTCGACTCTCCCAACAAGGGCGTGATTATCCCACCAATGGTGTGGTGCCGACTCTACGACTTCGCCCCCGGCACCGTATGCCTCGCCCTCGCTTCCGACGACTATGACGCCGAAGGCTACATCAATGATTTCGAACAATTCAAGAACGACACAAGCAATGATTAGGACTATCAGATACACGGCAGAGATGGCCGACAAATGGGATGAGTTTGTCAGCAAGGCCCGCAACTCCACGCTGCTGCATCGGCGAGGATATATGGACTATCACGCCGACCGCTTCCCAGACGCATCGCTAGTCTTCACCGACGAGCAAGACAATATTGTAGCACTGCTCCCTGCATGCTTAAGCCGCGACGACAGCAAGACAATCGTCTCCCACCAAGGGCTTACCTACGGCGGCTACATACTTGCTCCTCTCACCCACACCGCCGTGGTGGAAGAAGTGTTTAATGCTTCGCTCGACTACTACCGCAAAGAGATGGGCATCACCACACTGGTGCTGAAGCATATACCCTATATATATAATAGTCAGCCGTGCGACGAAGAGCTCTATTTCGTTCATCGCCAAGGCGGTCAGCTCATAGAACGCGGACTCAGTCAGGCTATCGACCTCTCCGCTCCGCTGCCCCTGAACAAGTTGCGCCAGCGTTGCCTGAGCAAGGCACACCAACACAATGTCAGAGTAGAGATAGCCGAGAGCCAGCAGCAATGGACAGCCTTCCACCAAATGCTAGCAAAAGTGTTGGTGCGCCACAACACCTCACCCGTACACTCAGCCGACGAACTATGGCTACTCCACAGTCGATTCCCCAAGCAGATAGTGCTCTACTGTGCATACAAAGACACACGCCTCGTGGCAGGAACAATACTCTACCACTCACCCTGCGTAACCCATACGCAATACCTCGCATCCTCAGATGAAGGCAAAGAGTGTGGCGCCCTCGACCTCGTGATACAGGAAGCAATGAACGACGAAGCCGTGAAAAGCCGTCGCTACCTCGACTTCGGTATCTCCACTGAGCACGACGGATACCTCAACCATGGACTCACCCTGCAGAAAGAAGGCTTTGGCGCACGCGGCGTCTGCTACGACATATACAAGATGACATTATGAACATACCATTCCTTGACCTCGGCAATGTCAACGGCCTCTTGCAGTCCGAGATAGAGCAGGCCGCCCTCCGTGTCATACGTTCAGGGCAATACCTCTACGGCGATGAAATCCACGACTTTGAGCAACAGTGGGCCGCCGCCAATGGCGCTGCCTATTGTGTCAGCACAGCCAATGGCCTCGACGCACTCACCGCTGCCCTGCACTGCCTCAAGACACTCTGCCACTGGCCCGATGGCAGAGAGGTGATAGTCAGTGCCCACACATTCATAGCTTCTTTCGAGGCCATCACGCGGTGCAACCTAAAGCCCGTGCCCTGCGATGTGAGTCCCCACGACTACAACATTGACTGCAACAAAATAGCCGTGCTCATCAACGCCAACACTGTGGCCATAATGCCAGTGCATATCTATGGTCGTCCCTGCGACATGCAGACTATCAAAGCGATAGCCGACAATCACCACTTGCGCATCATCACCGACTCATGCCAGATGCATGCCCCATTGCCAATGATTGCTGATGTCACCGCATTCAGCTTCTACCCCGCCAAAAATATGGGAGCGTTTGGCGACGCAGGCTGCCTGGTGACAGACAACAAACAACTGGCAGACCTCACCAGGGCATACTGCAACTATGGGGCAACCGTGAAATATCATCATGAGATAAAAGGCATCAACTCACGGATGGATTCAGTACAAGCCGCAATACTGAGCGTAAAGCTGACGCACCTTAACGAACAAAACAAGCTGCGCCAAGCTCAGGCTCTGCGCTATAATCAAGGCATCAAGAATCCACTAGTCACTCTGCCGTATGGAGGTCAGGATGTGGAAAAATCATGCTGGCATGTGTATCCCGTGTTCTGCGACAAGCGCCAACAACTACAGGAGTGGCTGAGCGCCAATGGGGTGGGCACCATTATCCACTACCCCATCCCGCCACACAAACAAAAGGCATACGCAGAACTCAATACACTCACACTACCCGTAACCGAGCGCCTGTGCAACACCGAACTGAGCCTGCCACTGAATCCTGCCCTCACCGCAGAACAACAGGACTACATCATTGATGTACTAAACAACTTCACATAATACTATCAACTATAGACTTTAACATCAACATATTGATTTCAACTATCGGCGAGCGCATAAAGCGTGTGCCTAATGTAGTTATGCCGCCATGCGAAGGAGTGACATACATTGTTTCCCACCAGACAGATGGCTCGCACCCTGTGCCGCAGAAACTGAGCGGCCGCAGTGATATCACATTGAGTACCATCACAGGTCGCGGACTCAGTGCCAACCGCAACAATGCCATAGCCCATGCCAACGCCGACATCTGCATCATCGCCGACGATGACTGTCTGTATGACGAACAATATCTGAGAAACATAACCGAAGCATACAACAAATACCCTGACGCCGACATTATCTGCTTCACTGCACAAGACTACAACTCACAGCCACTGCGCCACTACCCCACCGAGGATATGCCATACCTGCAGGCTGTGAAGCAAGGGTATTACCCAGCAAGCATCCAAATTACCTTTCGTCGCAAATCTGTAGAGGGACGCATTGCCTTCAACACCAACTTCGGACTCGGCTCTGCACTGCTCTGTGCAGGTGAAGAAGAGGTCTTTATTGCCGACGCGCTGCGAGCAGGGCTAAGCATAATGTACGTAAACCGACCTATCGTACGCACAGATCCTAACACCACAGGCACCCATTTCCTTACCAACCACCAACTGCAGATAACCAAGGGAGCCACCTTCCACCACTGCTACGGTTATGCCAACGCCGTGTGGCGGTCTGTCAAGGAGGCAGGCTGGTGGTTTGTTCACCGCAAGGCAAACCCTATGCCTATCCTCTGCAGAATGCTCAAGGGTGTCTCGCTAAGATTATAATTATACTATGAATAGACTGATTGCCTTATACAAACAACTCTACGGCTCGGAACCTACTGTCACGCCCATCACCGGCTCCGGCAGTCCCCGCCAATATTACAGGCTGACCGACAAGCAGCACACTGCGATAGGCACCATTGGCACATCGCATGAGGAAAACTGCGCCTTCATTGGTCTGACTAAGCATTTTGAGAGCAAGGGGCTGCCAGTGCCCCATATCCTGGAGTGAGCCAGGACAGCATGGCGTATATCCAGAGCGACCTAGGCAGCACCTCACTATACGATGCACTCAGCAATGGACGCAATAGCGGCAACTACTCAGCCGAAGAGCAGCAACTACTGCACCAGGCCATGGTCATGTTGCCACGCTTTCAGATACTCGGTGCTAAGGATCTCGACACAAGCCTCTGCTACCCCACCACGTCCATGGATAGCATGAGCATAATGTTTGACCTCAACTATTTCAAATACTGCTTCCTCAAACTACGACCCGAGATAGAGTTCAACGAGATTGCGCTACAGCACGACATGGAGCATCTGTGCGCAGATATTGCCGACCTCGCCACTGAGGCGGTAAAGGAGCCCACTCTCATGCTGCGTGACTTCCAGGCCAGAAACATAATGATAACGGCAGACGGAGAACTCGCTCTCATCGATTATCAAGGCAGCCGGCTCGGTCCTGCAGAATACGACCTCGCCTCCTTCCTATGGCAAGCCTCTGCACATTACGGAGCTGCCCTGCGCGAAACGCTGATTGACACCTACATACAAGCAGCCAGCGAACTACGCCCTACTGACGGAACTGCCCTCCGACAGCGTCTCCGCCTAATGGTGTTCTTCCGCCTGCTGCAGGTGCTTGGTGCATACGGTTACCGTGGTCTGCATCAGCGAAAGGCACACTTCCTCAACTCCATACCTGCCGCACTCGACAACCTGTGCGACACGCTCGCCACTGGCATAGCAGACCAATACCCATACCTCAAGGAAATACTGAGTCAAGTCACGAAGTCCTCACTCCCTACTTCTGACTCTTCACTCCCCTCGCCCCTCACCGTCACCATATATAGCTTCAGTTACAAACGTGGCATACCCGACGACCCCTCAGGCAACGGCGGCGGCTATGTCTTTGACTGCCGCTCCACTCACAACCCCGGTCGGTACGAGCAATACAAATGTTTCACAGGGTTAGACCAACCGGTGATAAAGTTTCTGGAAGACGACGGCGAGATACTAACCTTCCTCAGCCATATCTATCCGCTGGCGGAGCACCATGTAGAGCGCTATATCAGTCGCGGATTCACCAGTCTGATGTTCAGCTTCGGCTGCACTGGCGGACAGCACCGCAGCGTATATTGCGCCCAGCACTTGGCCGAGCATTTGCACACCCGCTATCCGCAAATACACATCAGACTCATCCATAGAGAGCAAGGTATCAACTGCGAAATGAATTGAAGGTTTTGAAAATCGACAGTAGGAAAATATTGTACGGCGCAATGATAGTGCCGTTGTCGGCTATAGGTCACTGCCGCAAGCCCAACATCGTGTTTATCCTGTGCGATGACTTGGGCTACGGTGACCTGGCTTGCTACGGTCAGCGATACATCGACACCCCCAACATAGATCGCCTCGCAACTCAAGGCATGCTCTTCACACAAGCGTATGCCGGCAGCCCTGTCAGTGCACCGTCCAGGGCCAGCCTGATGACAGGCCAACACATAGGACACTGCGAAATACGCGGTAACAAGGAGTATTGGAGTGGTCTCACAATGTATGGCAACAACAGAGAATATGCCGTAACAGGGCAACATCCCCTAGACCCTGACCATATAGTGCTGCCAGAGATTATGAAGGACAACGGCTATACCACTGCACAATTTGGCAAATGGGCAGGAGGCTACGAAGGCTCTGTGTCCACGCCCGACAAGCGCGGCGTAGATGAGTTCTATGGTTATATCTGCCAGTTTCAGGCTCACCTCTACTATCCCAATTTCCTTAATCGTTACAGCCGCGCTCTCGGCGACACTGCAGTAGTGCGCGAAGTGATGGAACAGAATGTGGAGCACGCCATGTACGGCCCCGACTACTTCAACCGAAGCCAGTACTCCGCCGATATCATCCACCGCAAAGCTATGGAGTGGCTTGATCGTCAAGACAAGCAGCAGCCGTTTTATGCCCTACTTACCTACACCCTGCCCCACGCCGAGCTAGTACAACCTGAGGACTCTATTCTCGCTAACTACAAGAGCCGCTTCGCTGAAGACCACAACTTCAGAGGCAGCGAGGGCAGCCGCTATAATGCCATAACACATGTGCACGCCGAGTTTGCTGGCATGATAACACGCCTCGATGCGTACGTCGGCGAGATTATGGCAAAACTAGAGGAGAAAGGATTGGCTGACAATACAATTCTTATTTTCAGCAGCGACAATGGTCCTCATGAGGAAGGAGGCGCAGACCCAACATTCTTCAATCGCGACGGACTGCTGCGCGGACTAAAACGCCAGACCTATGAGGGAGGGATACGCATACCGTTCATAGTAAGATGGCCCGGACACATCAAGGCTGGCAGCCGCAGCGATATGCAGATAGCTTTCTGGGATATCATGCCCACCTTCTGCGACATAATCGGAGTCAAAAACTATGCTACTCGCTACGCCAACAAAAACAAGCCGGACCATTTCGACGGCATATCGTTCCTACCCACGCTAAAGGGCAAAGCCAAAAAACAGCAGAAGCACGATTATCTCTACTGGGAGTTTGACGAGACCGACCAAGTGGCAGTGCGCAAAGGCGATTGGAAACTTATAAGCATCCACGGCAAATGTCACCTCTATAATCTCGCAGACGACCTCCATGAGGACAATGATGTTGCCGCACAGCACCCTGACATAGTCGAGCAGCTAAAGGCCATCGCCTACAAAGAGCACCATCCCAACCCGCACTTCAAGGTTACCATGCCCGAATAATACAAACCTTATATTTGCATACAATTAACGCCCCCGCTTAACTGCAGGGGCGTTAATTATAGTCTATAGTATGCTATAGTATGGTCGCAATCTACTTCTTGTCACGTTTGGCAACCTCGCTGAGGTTCTTGTCAACCACGGAGATGAGCTCGTCGATATTGTCAAGCTTGCTCTGCCAGAGGTCGCTGCGGTCGGGAGCAAGTTCCTGCACCTTGGCAAAATAAACGCGGGTGGTGGTGAGTTTGTCCTTGAGCTCCTGCTGCTGGGCCTTATACTGCGGATCACGATTGTTGGTGGTAGCCTTCTGGTTGAGGTCGCGAATCTCATTAAAATTGACTACACCCACATTGGCGATAGCATCAACGAAGTTGGGATCTATCTCAAGGGCCTTGTTGAAACTGGCAAGAGCCTCCTTATCCTTGGTCTGGTCCATAAGGACTACCCCCTTGATATAGTGAGCCATCTTGTTCTGCGGTGCCTTCTGGATAAACTCGTCGGCAATCTTCATGGCCTCATCCTGCTTATGGTTGTCGTAGTAGTATTTGAGGATTATCTGAGGATAGTTTACATTGGTGGTGTTCTCCATAGCATCCTTAAGAGTGCTGAGCCACTGCGCGGTGTCGCCCTTGTGGAGAAGGGAGGTGGTCTTCATGTGATAACCGTCCTCACGGGTAGTCTCGTCCTCTGACCGTATGGCGTAGTTAACAGTTTTGAGCACGCGGTCATAGTCCTTTTCCTTAAAGGCCAAGATAGTAGCGAAGTATCCCACCTTGGGGTAGTTCTTGTCTGACTTGTAGATGGAGTCGGTCTCTGCCTTGGTAAAGAGGGGGCTCTTGGGTAGCTCCAGATGCTTCATGTAGTACTTGTATGCACCATCGTTGTCACCCTTGTTATAGCAGAGCTGTGCGGAGATGAGGTAGTAGCCCACGATCTTCTTCATCCACTCCACATTACCGTTATGCTCACCGATATCGTACTCGTTTTTCTTGGTACCATAGTCAAAGCGCGGCTTAACCTTACCCTTAGCGTCGGGGGCGTGGTCTATCTCAAAGGACTTGGTAAGATACTCCACTGCATTGTCCATGCTGGAGATAAAGAGGGCAGTGTCAACGTCGGCAGCCTGCTGCATCTTGGTGATTTGCTCACTGATAAGACGCAACTCAACCTGTCCAGCCACATTGTAAGCATAGGCAAGCTTCTTGGTCTTGGGATTCTGAAGGACAGCCTTCATGGTTTCGCGAGCTTCCATGAACTTTCCTTCGTTGATCTGCTCCTGAGCCTTGTAGATCTGGCCATCCTGCGCAAAGCCGATGGCGGCAGTCATAAGGGCTGCAAGAGATAAGATAATCTTTTTCATAGCGTTTGAAATTTAGAGTTTAAAGTTTAGTTTTAATATTATTCTGCATTATCTGAGTCATCCGGAAGTTCAGGGAACTCTGGGGCTTCAGGAAACTCTCCATTGTCTGCCTCCGGTTCAGCCTCCACATGGCATACTGAGGAGATGGTGTCATTGCGCTTGGCAATATCAATAATCTTCACGCCCTGCGTGATGCGGCCCAATACGCTGATGCTCTTTACCGGCACACGGATAGCAGTACCGCTCTTGTTGATTATCACAAGGTCGTTCTCATCGTGTACCAGCAGTATGGCAACAAGCTTGCCAGTCTTCTCTGTGATATTGATAGTCTTCACACCCTTGCCACCACGGCCAGTGAGACGGTAGTCCTCAATAATCGAGCGCTTGCCGATACCGTTCTCTGACACTACGAGTATCGTGCTCTGCATGTCCTGTGCTCCAGCACATATCATGCCTACCACCTCGTCGTCAGCACCGTCAAGGGTTACACCCTTCACACCAGTGGCATTGCGCCCCATAGCACGCACCTTGCTCTCATTGAAGCGGATGGCGCGACCGTTGCGGGTGGCAATTACAATCTCGCTGCTACCATCCGTGAGCGAAACACTCACGATAGAGTCGTCTTCCCTGATGTTGATGGCATTCACACCGTTAGCCCTTGGACGAGAGTAGTCTGTCAGCACAGTCTTCTTTATAACACCCTTCTTCGAACAGAAGGTGATGTAATGTGTGCGGCAGAACTCCTCATCCTTGAGGTTCTGTACGTGAATCATGGTGTTGAGCGAATCGTCGCCCGGAATATTCAGCAGGTTCTGTATGGCACGACCCTTGGAGTTCTTCACTCCCTCGGGCACCTCATACACCTTAAGCCAGTAGCAGCGTCCCTTCTGGGTAAAGAAGAGAAGCATGTCGTGCATATTGGCGCGATATACCTTATCAATAAAGTCCGCGTCGCGCGTCGACGACAACTTGCTGCCTATGCCACCGCGACCCTGAGCATGGAACTCGCTCAGCGGGGTACGCTTGATATAGCCCAGATGACTGGTGGTAATCATCATCGGGTCATTGGCAAAGAAGTCCTCGGGATTGAAGTTGTCAGCCTCGCCCGGCATTATCTCCGTCAAGCGCGGGGTTGCGTACTTCTCCTTGGCATCTATCAGCTCGTCCTTGATAACCTTCTTACACAATTCGTCGTCAGTCAGGATACGATTGTAATAATCTATCTTACGCATCAGCTCTTCAAACTCTTCATGCAGCTGCTCCTGACGCAGACCGGTCAGCTGGGCAAGACGCATATCCACGATTGCCTTGGCCTGTATCTCATCTAGGTCAAAGCGCTTCATCAGAGCCTCAATGGCATCCTGCGGAGTCTTCGATGCGCGGATCAGATGAACCACCTCGTCGATATTGTCACATGCAATGATGAGACCCTCAATGATATGGGCCCTCTCTTGAGCCTTGCGCAGGTCAAACTGAGTGCGACGAATCACCACGTCGTGACGGTGCTCTATGAAGTACTTGATGCAGTCCTTCAGAGTGAGCAGACGCGGACGGCCATGTACCAGCGCAATATTGTTCACACTGAACGAGCACTGCAAGTCCGTCAGCTTGAGCAACTTGTTGAGCACCACGTTCGCATTCGCATCGCGCTTCACATCCACCACGATGCGCATACCCTCGCGGCCTGTCTCGTCGTTCACGTTGCTGATGCCCACCACCTTCTTCTCGTTGGAGAGCATAGCTATCTTCTTAATCAACTCAGCCTTGTTCACACCGTAGGGAATCTCCGTGATCACAATGGCAGAGTGAGTACCCAGGTCTTCTATCTCATAGCGGGCACGCATCACCACGCGACCCTTGCCGGTCTCGTAAGCATCCTTCACCCCCTGCAGACCGCAGATAATGCCACCCGTGGGGAAGTCGGGAGCGGGAATAAACTGCATCAGCTCATCCACCGTGATGTCAGGATTGTCCACGTATGCCACACAGCCGTCAATCACCTCACCCAGGTTGTGGGTAGGCACGTTAGTGGCCATACCTACGGCGATACCCGTAGCACCATTGACCAAGAAATTAGGTATACGCGTCGGCATCACAGTCGGCTCTTGAGTAGAGTCATCAAAGTTGTTGCGCATATCCACCGTTTCCTTGTCGAGGTCCTGCATCATGGCCTCGCCAAGCAGACTGAGGCGTGCCTCAGTATAACGCATGGCGGCAGGAGAGTCGCCATCCACCGAGCCAAAATTACCGTGGCCATCCACGAGCACCTCACGCATATTCCACGGCTGGGCCAAACGCACCAAAGCGCCATAGACTGAGCTGTCGCCGTGGGGATGATACTTACCAAGCACCTCACCCACGATACGAGCACACTTCTTATAAGGGCTGTTATGGGTATTGCCAATACCCAGCATACCATAGAGGATACGGCGGTGCACAGGCTTGAAGCCATCCCTTACGTCAGGCAATGCACGCGCCACAATAACCGACATGGAGTAATCGATGTAGCTGCTCCGCATCTCGCGATTCAGATCTACTTTTATAATCCTGTCGTTGTTCAGATTTTGTGTTTCGTCCATACTTATACCTTATTTATAAATATTATTTAATTTTCGACTTCAAAGTTACAACTTTTCTTTCAAACAGACCTCCATTTCAAGCAACAAAAATAACACTAAATCCAAAATTTAGGCTTTTTTAGCGTTTCTCGCGCATTTTAGTTCTGTTTTCGACCCCCTGTCGAGAAAACAAGCCCCATGCGTCAGAGCGCAAAAATGGCCGTTGGCACCCCCCCAGGCATCCAACGGCCCACATTCGTTTATAAAAAATCGATAAACAAATGTATGTTTGCTGTCCTATAGCTTGTTTCCCTCTTTAGGGAATATAATTTGCGGCTTAAAAGTTTTGGCCTCCTCTACCGTCATGGAACCAAACGCCATGATTATTACTATGTCGCCCACTTCCACCTTGCGTGCCGCAGCGCCGTTGAGGCATACGCAACCGCTACCTCTCTCGCCGGCTATAACATAGGTCTCGAGGCGCTCGCCATTGTTGTTATCCACCACATAGACGTGCTCGCCTCTAACAAGGCCCGATGCATCCATAAGATCCTCATCAATAGTGATACTTCCCACATAGTTGAGGTTGGCGTCGGTCACCGTGGCGCGATGTATCTTAGATTTCAGAACTTCTATATTCATATTCTTCTTATTTCCTTTTACTCCTTACTTATACCTCACATTATCTATCAGTCGTACGGGCCTCTGACCACAGAACACGGTGATGCATCCCACCACTGAGTCGCTGTCTTCCCACTCGCTGAGACTGCGCAGACTGTCGCCGTCCACAATGTCATAGTATTGCACCTCAAGGCCCTCCACAGCATTGATGCTGTCCACGACGAAAGCCTTAGTCTCTGCAAGTGTATGACCATTCATAAAATCCTTGCTCTCAAAGAGACACTTGGATATATTAACGGCTATATTGCGCTCCTCGCAGGTCAGCAGAGCATTGCGACTGCTCAACGCCAAACCGTCTTTCTCTCTCACTATAGGGCAAGGGCAAATCTCCAATTTCAAGCCCAGATCTTTCACCATAGCCTTGATCACGGCCACCTGCTGGAAGTCTTTCTCGCCAAAATAAGCACGGTCGGGCTCCACGGCATAAAACAATTTGCTTACTATCTGGCACACGCCATTGAAATGCCCCGGACGAAAGGCTCCCTCCATTACCGTGTCGGTGGGCGGGTAGGAGAACTGACGCGTGTCAGGCTCCGGATACATCTCTTTTACCGAGGGAGCAAACACCACATCGGCCCCAATGCTCTCTAGCAGAGCACAGTCAGCCTCCATAGTGTGGGGATAGTTCTTCAGGTCGGTCTTGTCATTAAACTGGGTGGGATTGACAAAATCACTCACCACGGTAAAGCCGTTCTCCTTCACGCTGCGCCTAACCAGTGAGGCATGGCCCTCATGTAGTGCCCCCATTGTGGGCACCAGGCCTATTGTCTTGCCCTCTTTGCGAGCGGCGTCAAGCACAGCCTTAAGTTTCTTTATGGTCTTTATTCTCTGCATAGACAGATATGTTATTGAACTGCAAAATAACACAATTCTTTTCACATACAAAAGGGTTTTGCTGCGAAAATGCTCTTTTTTCCACATAAAATGCTTTATATATGAAAAAAAATAGCTAACTTTGCATGTAACGACAAATCATATAACACACAAAATGAGTAAAAGAGTACTCTTTATTTCGCAGGAGATAACCCCCTTCGTTCCCGAGACGCCAATGTCGGTGCTAGGGAAGGAGATTCCGCAAACCATCTACGAACTCGGCTTCGAGGCCCGCGCCTTCCATCCCAAATGGGGCAACATCAACGAGCGCCGCAATCAACTACACGAGGTGCAGCGCCTCTCGGGCATGAATACCATCATTGACGACACTGACCACCCGCTTATCATCAAGGTAGCTACCCTACCCTCCACAAAGATGCAGGTGTATTTCATTGACAATGATGACTATTTCCTCAAGCGACTGGCTGCCTGCGACCGTGAAGGAGTGGAGTATAGTGACAACTACGAACGTGCCGTCTTCTTTGCCCGCAGTGCCTTGGAGATTACCAAAAAGTTGAGATGGTATCCCGACTATGTACTTTGTCAGGGCTGGATTTCCGCTGTGGCTCCTTTTCTCATTAAAACAGTGTATCAAGATGAGCCCGCTTTTGCCGAGGCAAAAGTGGTTACCTCGCTCCACAAACTCGACATCACTAAGCCCATGCCTGAGCGCTTCCCTTACTTCTTGGCGTTCCGCAATATAGGCATAAAGGATGTTGCCGCCCTCAAGATGGAGTTTCGCCAGCCTACCGACATAATGAAACTTGCCCTGCGATTCTCCGACGCGACTGTCATTACCGATGATGAGGTTGACCCCGCACTGCTTGATTATGCCAAGGAGATTAGCATACCTACCATCAAGTTTGAGTCAAACAGCAGTCGCCAGGACAAGACCAACCTTCTCAACACAATGCTGCAAAACCTGTAGCAACCGCTAAACACAGCAAGCATTCACATTATGAATTCGATATTGAGCAAAATAATCCTCTCTTTTTTTATCGTGCTGACCGCGTGCGTGGCCCTCACTTCTTGTGATGACGAGACAGGGTCGCTGGGTATAAACACCATGCCCTCATCCGACCATAGCCGCACCTCGCAGGCCATTTATAACGTCGTCTCGCGTTCCATCGCCGCCGACTCACTGGCCTCCTACACCACCGACAGCTACCTGGGTCGCGTCACAGATCCGGAGACCAACGCCACCACCACATGCAACTATATCGCGCAGTTTGCCATCCTAGAGGCTGATGACCTGCCAGACATCGAGGCGATGCATAAAGAGGATGGCATGGTTGTCGCCGACTCAGTAGTACTCAATCTGTATATCAAATCATATTACGGCGACTCCGTCAACTCCATGAAGCTCGGCGTGTACGAGCTTGACTCTACCAACGTAATACCCGAGGGCGAAAAAATATATACCAACATAGACCCCGAGGATTACGTGAGCAACAATCCCCTCGCGATGAAGAAAGAGACCTCCTTCGCTGTAACTGATTTTGATATTGAGGATACCGTGCGCTTTGCCTCGAGATATAACAAGAATATACGCATCCATCTGCCAGCCAGCTACGGCACACGCATTTTGCGTCTCTACTATGAGCATCCCGAGTATTTCCGCAACAACTACTCGTTTATCCATCATGTGATGCCAGGCTTTTATTTCAAAATCCTTGGCGGCAACGGCACGATGGTTGATATCGACATCACCACGCTCACCATCTTCTTCCAGTTCGATGCCAACGGAAAGACCTACACAGGCTTCAAGCGCGTGGCAGCCACGAGCGAGGTAATACAGTGCAACTATTTTGAAAACCGCAACCTGCAGCCCCTTTTGGAGGCTGAGGATTACACCTTCATAAAGTCGCCGGTAGCTATCTTTACTGAAGTGGAGTTGCCGGTAGAGTCTATCTATCAGAATCATCGCAACGACTCCATCAACAGCGCCAAACTGGTGTTGCCGCGCTACAACAACGAGCAAGCCATCAGTTCCACCTATGTACTGCCGGCACCAAGCAAGCTACTTATGGTGTGCAAAGGACAATTGCACCAGTTCTTCGAGCAACGCAATGTGCCCGACACCCGCACATCCTACCTCGCCGACTTCTCTGACACTAACAACTCCTATACTTTCAGCAATATAGCCAATCTCATAAGCTATCTGCATAAGCTGCGCGACGATGGTGCAAAAGTACGCGCCACCGACTCTGAGGCCACTCGCAAGGCTAAGATTGAGGCATGGGAGGCCGACAATCCCGACTGGAACAAGGTGGTGTTGCTGCCTGTCACTACCAGCAGCAATAGCCGCGGCGAGATAGTTGATGTATCCAACGATCTATCGATGGCTTCCGTCAAGCTTGTGGGCAGCACAAACAATCAGTTGCAACTATCCGTAATTTATAGCAGTTTCAGCGAATAAGGCAGACTACACGTCTGCATATATAAGAGTTAACCATTACGCCTGAGTAACTAAACAGGGGCATAATGGTTAATTTTTCTTATTATACCATAATTAATATAGGCTAATACTTACAATTAAAATAAATTTTCGTATATTTGCCAAAAATAAACAACGATGAAATACTCAGTAATAATTCCGGTCTATAACCGTCCCGACGAACTCCAGGAATTGCTCGAGAGCATTGTAGCTCAAGGGCGTAGCACTGAAGAGGTTGAGGTGGTATGTGTGGAAGACGGCTCATCCGTAAGATGTGAGAATATCACTACCCTCTTCTCCGACAAACTTAACATCAGATATTTCTATAAGGAAAATTCCGGCCCCGGACAGACTCGAAACTTCGGTGCAGAGCGTGCCAGCGGCGATTTTCTGATTATCCTTGACAGCGACGTAGTGCTACCCCCCGGCTACTTTGACGCCATCGACTGTGAACTGGAGCGCGAGGACTGCGATGCCTTTGGCGGTCCCGACCGCGCCAACAAGGACTTCACTGTCATGCAGCGCGCCATCAATTATGCTATGACTTCTTTCTTTACCACCGGCGGCATACGCGGCGGCAACAGGAAGATGGACAAGTTCTATCCCCGCTCTTTCAATATGGGCATCCGTCGCGAAGTCTATAAGGCTCTCGGCGGATTCAGCAAGATGCGCTTCGGCGAGGACATCGACCTCAGCATACGCATCTTCAAGGGCGGCTACCGCTGTCGCCTATTCCCTGAGGCGTGGGTATGGCACAAGCGCCGCACTGACCTCAAGAAATTCTTCAAACAGGTACACAACTCAGGCATAGCGCGCATCAATCTCTACAAGCGCTATCCCGAGAGTCTCAAGTTGGTGCACACACTGCCCGCTGTCTTCACCGTGGGCTGCGCCATGCTGGTAATCATCAGTTTCTTCTGGCCATGGGCGCTGATTCTTCTTTTTCTCTTTGCACTAATCATCTTCCTCGATGCAACTGTCAAGGAAGATGATCCTGAGGTAGGCCTCATGGCTGTGCCTGCAGCCTTTGTGCAACTCATGGGCTACGGCAGCGGCTTCCTACGTGCAGCATGGCAACGTCTAGTGCTTGGCCAGGACGAATTCAGCGCATTTAAGAAGAATTTTTACAAGTAGGAGTAAGAATTATGAACCTCAGTATAAAAAACAGGAGCAAAGATTCACGGCCACGCGAGCGACTACTTAAGAACGGTGCCTCCAGCTTGTCTACGGCTGAACTGATGGCTATACTCATCGGTTCCGGCACAACCGACAAGGATGCAGTGCAACTAATGAGCGAGGTATTGGAATACTGCAACAACGACCTTACCCAGTTGGCCCGCATCACCTATGAACAGCTCACCTCCTTCAAAGGCATCGGCGAGGCCAAGGCCATCACCATCCTCGCAGCGCTAGAGCTGGCTCGACGTCGCATGAACGCGCAGCCACTCAAGCGACTGCACTTCGGCAGCGCACAGGATATATACGAATATTTCCGCCCACAGATGTGCGACAAGGATTACGAAGTTTTCTGGGTGGTGCTACTCAACAATCGTCTGCAGTATATCGACGACCGCTGCATCAGTCAGGGTGATGTAAAAGGCACTGTCGTTGAGCCGCGCATGGTATTCAACTATGTGGTGTCAAGGCCGGCCGTAGCTTTCGCTGTAGCCCACAACCATCCCTCGGGCAACCCCAAACCTAGCCAAAAGGATGAGATTCTCACCAAACGAATCGCCGCTGTAGCCAAAGAGCTCGGCGTTAAGTTTTTGGATCACGTCATCATCAGCGAGGGGCAAAACAATTACTACTCCTTTCAAGAAGAAGGAAAGATTTAACATTCAATATTATATAAGGTATGGACAAGCAGCAAGTGGAAGAACGCATAGTGGAAATGCTCAAGACCGTCTATGATCCTGAGATTCCCGCCAATATATATGACCTCGGCCTTATCTACCGCGTTGACTATAATGAGGAAGACGGCTCGCTTGACATTGATATGACTCTCACAGCACCAGGCTGCCCGCTGGCCGACTTTATCATGGAGGACGTGAGGCAGAAAGTGCTCTGCGTGGAAGGCGTAAAGACTGCGCAAGTCAATCTGGTGTTTGAGCCCGAGTGGACACAAGACATGATGAGCGACGAGGCAAAGATGGATCTCGGATTTATGTAGTATGAACAACACTTATTTTATAGCAGATGCGCACCTCGGCTCATGGGCCATCAAGGACACGCGCGAAAAGGAGAGACACCTAGTGGCTTTTCTCGACAGCATAAAGGACGACGCCAAGGCTCTCTACATATTAGGCGATATGTTTGACTTCTGGTATGAGTACCGCTACACAGTGCCGCGCGGCTACACTCGCTTCCTCGGCAAGCTCAGCGAACTCACCGACCGCGGTATAGAGGTGCATTTCCTCGTCGGCAACCACGACCAGTGGATGATGCACGACTATCTGCACCAGGAGTGCGGCATCACTGTCCACACCGATAAACTACTGCCCATCACTATAGGCAGCAAGCACTTCTGTCTTGCTCACGGTGACGGTCTTGACAATAAGGACAAGAAATACCTAATGCTGCGCAGCATCTTCCACAGCAAGGTATGCCAGTGCCTCTTCTCCGCCATCCATCCGCGTTGGGCCATGAACTTCGGCTACGCTTGGGCGCGCCACAGCCGCCTCAAGCACGAGGGGCAAGAGGGCATCGTTCTCCCCGAGGACAAGGACCGCACCCTCGCGTTCGCACGCAAGTATGTGCAGGAGTATCCGCAGATTGATTATTTCATTATCGGCCATCGCCATGTGGACCAGCAGAACGAGTTGCCCAACGACGGCATCTTCATCGTGCTCGGCGACTGGATAACCAAGTTTACCTACGCCAAGTTTGACGGCAACAATATCACTGTAAATCATTTTAACCCATAAAATACTATGAAAAAGATTGGTATTCTCATCACAGCCATGTTGCTGCCTCTGTTTGCTATCGCTCAGAATTACAGCAAGCTTTGGGACGAAGTGGAGCAAGCCCAGAACAAAGACCTGCCCAAGACTGCACTCTCTGGCGTCAACAAAATCATCAGCCTTGCCAACAGCAATGGCAACAGCGACCAGCTAGCCAAGGCACTGATAGTCAAGATGTGTCTGGTAAACCAACTCTCGCCCGACAGTGCCGAGACCATGTTGCCCATAGTGGAAAAAGAGTGCAAAAATCGCAAGACAGCTCTCGACCGCTGTGTCTATAGTGCGCTGCTCGGTTGGCTCTACAACTGTCGCACCACCGACCGCGACCCGCAGACCAAGAACAAGGCTATACAGGCGTTTACGGAAGCCACATCCAACCCCGCAGCCCTCGCCACAGCCAAGACCGACGGCTATATGGCACTACTCACCAAGGGCGAAGATAGCAACTACTACAACCACGATATGCTCAGTGTCATCTTCCCCTTCGTGGCCAACCAGCTCGACGACATGCGTGTACCCGAAGCCAAGCCACTTGCCCGCACGATAATGGGCAAAGAGATTGACTGGTATAAGACTCACAACATGCGCGAGGCCACCATGCTCGCTAAGATTGACTCCGTCAGCATTCTGGACTATGGCAGCCGCAGCTTTTTCGAAGAGATTGTGAAGGAATACGGCGACCTGTCCGTCAGCACTAAGGCTTACGCGTGGCTCTGCGACCGATACACCGATAAGGATGCGTACCTGCTGGCCAAGGATGTACTCAAGCGTCATCCCCGCACCAAATACACCAACACTATCAAAAATGTGCTTAACAAGATAGAGCAACCCAGGCTCAGTATCTACACCGACGCCAACGACACCTATCCCGGCGACAAAGTGAACCTTATCTATAACTATCAGAACACCAAGAACGCCACACTGAGCTACTACCGTCTCCCCTTTGCTACTAGCGATACAGCCTGGATCAAACTTAAAGCTAAAGACTACATTAAGTATGCCAAGAAGGCCGACTTCACGCAGCAGTTGCCCATACGCCACGGCGAGCCTTACGACAAGTTTAAGGACACCATCAACTTCACTGTGCCCAATCCGGGCATCTACCTCGTGGAGGTCGGCGGAAGCGACTACGACAATAGCTACACCATCGTTTATGTCTCCCGACTGGCAGTCATGCAGCTGCCCCTGCCTGAGCAGAAACTACGTATCTGCGTGGTGGACTACAAGAACGGCAAACCCGTGCCCTACTCCACCATCAAGCTGCGTAATGTTTATCAAGACACTGTACGCTGGCAGCAGCATATCACAGATGCACGCGGCGAGGTGGTGCTACCCAACTTCAAGGGCAACACCGAGATCTTTGCCTCCACTGAGGATGACAAGGCCCTCACACCCACAGGCATGACGTATAGCCGCGACTACAACTGGAATCGCCACGACCGCAACATCTTCACCGAGCTCTACACCGACCGCGCCATCTATCGTCCGGGGCAGCAGGTGAAGATTGGCGGATTCTTCTATGAGAAAGATGATGACAGCACCTGCGTAATCCCCGAGCACCCACTCGATCTCACCATTCGCGATGTCAACAACAAGAATCTGCAGACCATCACCGTGGTAACCGACGAGTTTGGCTCCTTCTGCGCCGAGTTTACCCTGCCTCAGGAGTGCCTCAACGGCCGGTTCAGCATACGCTGCAACATGAACGGCAGCACCACCTTCAAGGTGGAGGAATACAAGCGCCCCAAGTTTAAGGTTACCATCGACAAGCCCACTGATGCCTACGTGCTCGGCGACACTATCACAGTGACGGGTCAGGTGATGACTTACTCGGGCTTGCCGCTGGAGAATACCACAGTCTATTGCAGCAATGAGCGCAGAAAGACCTGGTGGTTCCGCTATTACGACAAAGACGAACCTCTCACGGTGCGCGACACTGTAAAGACTGATGCCGATGGCAAGTTCTCAATACCTGTGGTACTGAGCGTTCCCAAGGCCAGCGACGACAGCTACTGGCGTCCGCTCTGCTATAGCTACAATATTAGCGCCAAGGCCACCGCTGACGACGGCGAAACCGAAGAGGGCAGCCTGCTCATCACCGCCGGCAACACCAAGACCTTCGTCCAAACCAACATCCCCTCTGTCATCTGCAAGGAGAAGATGCCCAACCTCACCGTCACCCAAAACAACGCTATGGGCGAGGCTGTAGATGGCGAAGGCAACTACTACCTTATATGCAACAAGGACACCGTGCGCACCGGCACCCTGCTGTTTAACAAGCCCGACCAGCTCGACTTCATTGCTCAGCTGCCATCCGGCGAATACAAACTCACCGTGCTGCCCACAGGCGAGACAAAGCTCTACTACGGCCACAACGCCTACTTCACCATCCTCTCGCTCAATGACACCAAGCCCCTCGGCACCAAGCCGCTGCGCGTATGGCACAGCAGCGACGAGTTCAGCTACACCGAGCCCGTGGACATCCTCATTGCCACACCGCTCAAGGATATGTGGCTACGCTACGATATCATGGCCAACGAGCAACTGAGGGAGAGCCATGTTGTCCAGATTAGCGATACCGTGATGCACCTCCGCCTCAACTGGAAAGAGGAGTACGGCCGTGGAGCGTATATCATCTTCGCCCTCTATAACGAAGGCAACCTCCATACCGATGCCTTTACCCTCATCAAACCGTTGCCTGACAAAGACCTGCAGTTGCAGTGGTCCACCTTCCGCGACAAACTGCAGCCCGGCTCTGCCGAGCGGTGGACCCTCCGTGTGCTCAAGCAAGACAAGCCTGTCGAAGCATCAGTGCTCGCCACCATGTACGACGCTAGCCTCGACAAGTTTGGCAAGCACGCCTTGCCTTTCAGCCTTAGCTTCGACCGCTATGTGCCAGAGATGAGATGGAATAGTACCTACAATCGCAAGTTCTACGACAACCTCATCAAGGGCTACGAACGCCTCAGTGAAGAGTCATTCGACTTCACCGAATTGGACAACAATCTGCTGGACAACAATCCCTTCTACTACTATGGCCGCATCATGAGACTCGGTGCAGGACTGAACGAGAGTGGTAGAGTACTCCGTGAAGTTGCAATGCCTATGGCCAAGAGTGCGCACCTAAACAGGCGAGCCGATGATATGATGCTTGAAGAACAAGCCGCAGCGATGGTCGATGACGACGCCGTCGAAGAGGAGCAAGACATCACCGGCGACGTAGAGATGCGCTCCAACTTCAACGAGACGGCCTACTTCACCTCCACCCTGCGTACCGATACCAAGGGCGAAGCAACCATCGAGTTCACTCTACCCGAGAGCCTCACTTCGTGGAACTTCAAGGCACTCGCCCACACTTGTGACGTCAGCTATGGCTTCCTCGACAATGTCATCATCGTGCAGAAGCCCCTCATGGTGCAGGCCAATATGCCACGCTTCCTGCGCAGTGGAGATGAGACCAGCCTGGCCGTTACAATACGTAACAACAGCGACCAGCCCCAGAGCGGCAAAGCACAACTCGTCCTCATTGACGCGCAGACAGGCCAGCAGGTGAAACTCATCACAAACAAATTTGCTATTGAGCCGGGCAAGACCGAAAACATCGACTTCCCGTTCAGTGTCAGTGGTGACCAGTCTATGCTCATCTGCCGCTATGCCGCCCTCACCGACGAGTTCAGCGACGGCGAGCAGCAGTACCTGCCCGTAATCAGCGACCTACAGAAGACCGTGAGCACCGTACCCTTCATGATTAATGACGGTCAGACCCACACCTTCCCGCTTGACTCGCTGAAATACAATCCCAAGGCAACTCACTCGCTGCTCACTATCGAGTACACCGGCAACCCCGCGTGGACAGCCATCAGCGCACTGCCCTCCACCGTCAACTACCAGACCAAGTGCGCCACCCAGCTAGCCATCAACTACAACGCGCTCACCCTCATGCGTCAGATTATCGCACGCAATCCGCAGCTCGCCGACGCCATCCGCGACTGGAAGCAGCAAGACAGCGTGCCTGCCTTCTTCGCACAGTTGCAGAAGAATCCTGAGCTCAAGATCGTGGCACTGCAAAACACCCCGTGGGTCGGCGACGCTGACCACGAGCGTGGCCGTCTGGAGAGCCTCATGCAGGACGACCAGACACTCAGCCTCAAGCAGGCCTCCATGCTTCACAAACTCAAGGACATGCAGACCGCTGAAGGCGGATGGCAGTGGTTCCCAGGCATGCCCGCCAGCACATGGCTTACCATCGACATCGCCGAGATGCTGGGTAACACGCGCGCCCTCTGCCCCGATGCGGCAGACGACATCGACAAGCTGCTTACTCCCGCCATGCGCTTCCTCGACAGCAAAGCCGTTGAAGAGGTGGCTTACATTAAGAAATACAAGACCAAGTATGTGCCCACCACCTGGATGCGCTACCTCTACACTAGATCGCTCTATACTAACAACTTCGTCAACACCAAGGCCACCAAATACCTCGTAAAGCGTCTGCAGAAGAGCTCAAGGAGCTACAATCTCTACGACAAGGCTATGGCCGCCAGCATCCTGCAGCGCGCTGCACGCACCAAGCAGGCTAACCTCACTCTCAAGAGCCTTATGGAGTACACCGTCAGCACTCCCGAGATGGGTCGCTACTTCGACAGCGAGCGTGCCCCGCGCACGTGGTCTATGTATAAGGTACCCACGCAGGTAGCCGCCATCGACGCCCTGCAGCTTATCAAGCCTGACGACAAGCAGACTCTCAACGAGATGCGCCTGTGGCTGCTCCAAAGCAAGCACACCCAGATGTGGGACGAGCCACTGGCTGCCACCAAGGCTATCGGCTGCCTGCTCAGCGACGGCATGCTCGCAGCACCCACTGCCCTGCCCTCGCAGCTCGACCTCAACCTCACCACGCGCGAAGTCATCCCCATTCAGGAGTACGCCAACATAGAGCCCTTCGTGCAGGCAGGCTACATCAAGGCCGCATTTAGCGACAGTCTTCTCGCCGCCACACCGCAGAGCCTCACAGTGCGCCAGTCCGCCGCCACCGTAGAGCAGACACTCTCCTACGGAGCCGCCTACCTCCAGTCGTGGCTGCCTGCCATCGAGACTCCAGCCGCAGGCTCCGAACTGCGCCTCACCTGTCAGCTCTACAAGGAGACCGCTGGTGGATGGCAACTGCTCAGCCCGACAATCAGAGTAAAGAAGGGCGACCGCATCATGGTGCGCTACGACATTGACGCCGACCGCGACTTTGACTTCGTGGCACTCAGAGACGGACGCCCCGCATGCCTCGAGCCCACCAGCACAGCCTCCGGCTATGAGTGGAAGAACGGTTGTTACCGTTCGGTGGAGGATGACGGCACCATCTGGTACTTCGACACTTTCCGCAAAGGTCACCATGTCATCGAAGAGACCTACGACGTTGACCGCCTCGGCCACTTCACCTCCGCATGCCCGCAAGTACAGTGTCAGTATGCGCCCGAATTCTCGGCACGCGCACGCGCCATCACCCT
>JAFZUB010000021.1 GCA_017618515.1 Bacteroidaceae bacterium | reverse complement strand
GTAGCGATACATCGCCTTCTTATCTTCATTGAACCACGTGTACTTGGAGTGTATCCTCACGCCCTCGCCCAGAGCGAGATTCTTAACAGTACCGATGTCGGCCGTCTCGCCGGCGAACTTATAGAGCGCACCGTTGCCAACTTTATTGATGGCGAGTGTAGCGTTGTTCCAACCGCAGAAGCCGTAGGTCTTGCCCTGGAATGATTGTACGCCTTCCGAGAACTGCAGCGTCATGGTGAACCCGCCGCCGGTGTCATACAACGCGAGGGCACCCAACTCGGTGGAGGTGACATTGAGGTTGCCCGTACCCATGATAAGGAGGTCGCTGTTAGTGTAGATGCCATAATTGCCGGCAGTGATGTTGTTAGTGCCTTCCACATTGATGGTCACGCCCTCACCTGTCACTCCTATACCGCAGGTGTAGGTTGTGTTGTTGTTGCCATGCTCCACGATCGTGGCATCGTTGAGGGTGAGGGCCTTGGTGGCGGGCGTATACTTCACGCTCATCGGGCCGCTGGTGATGTAGGGGCTGCCCACATAGATTGGTGCGGTTTCGACTAAATACAGTCTGTTGAGTTGCTTGCCGGCTACGTATATGGGCAGCATCTCCTTGATGGATGCGAAGGACACTACGCCGCCCTTGGCTACCTCACCACCGTTTTGCGACACTCTGTGGTATTGGGTGTCAAAATAGCAGCCCGGCAAGTTGCCTGGAGAGTCTACGTAGCCAAAGTCCATGTTGTCGAGCTTCAAGTCATTGACATTGTAGATGGCACCCTCTGTCCCTTCAAAGTTATAGCCAAAGTCGTCTGCCGATGTCTTTGACAGCGTGAGCACTTCATTGCTGCCTCTGTTGCCCCAGTAGCCATACTTGGCACCCTTGACTCCAAAGAATCCCGTGGTGTTGATAGTCACACTGGCGTTAGCGCGGGTACTGATGCCGCTCTCTGCGTTGGAGGTAAGGTACACTCGCTGGCAGTCGCCGCTGATGGTAGTTTTGCTGTTAGCGAAGGCAAACACATCGTTGTCGGTGGTCCAGTGCTGGTCATCGCCGGTGAATTTGAGGGTAGTCTCTTCCATGCCTGACCGCAGATCGATGCCAATGGGAGCATCGTCGCCCGTGGCCTCAAACTGCACACCGTCGAGGGTGAGAGTCTTGGTACCTGGGGCGTAGCTTACCTTTCCTGCGGTGATGTATGGGCTATGGACACTGCTGTAATTGCGATTGCTCACTTGAGTGCCGCCAACATAGATAGGATAATAGGTAAACTTATCCGTACTCTCAAACCAAGTACCATTGGTAATGCCACTAGCCTTGGCTATGTCTGAATTAACCATCATATAGTGGTTGGTCTGATTGAAATAGGTGTAGGGGGTATATATGTCCATATCCTCCATCACGAGGTTGCCGGTATAGACATTACCCGAACTTCCTCCTGCGAACTTATAGATGGTGTTGTCGGCATACTTCTTGAGGGTGAGTGTGCCGTTGGTTTCTCCCCAGAATCCATAGTTACTGCCTTTTGCCTCGAGGAGAGCCATCTGCACGGTTACGTTACAATCGTTATAGGTGGAGATGGCGGCTCCCGCTTCGGATGTGAGTTTCAGTGTGCCGCTGCCCGTCAGCTTGGTGTCAGCGCGAGGCCGCATCACGGGAACCCCGGAAGCAGTGACGGTAATGTCGTTGGTACCGGTGGACTCAATCTCAAGGTCTTTTACATTGTAGTTATCTACAAACGCAGAGCCCGAGCTGTAAGTCACGCCGTCAAGCGACAGCTTTTTCTTAGAGTATTCGATAGTGCCTGCCGTTTTGTCGGAGGGGGCTACAGTCCAAGGGGTCGTAGCAGTAGCGCGCACCGGCAGTCCTCCCACATAGAGGCCGTTCACAAAACCGATGTTTGTTGCAACGCTGCCATCTGCGTTTTCTGTGCGCTTTTGAGAAGCGTCATACTGCCTGTCATTCAGCAGCATACCATAGTCATCCATTGTCCAGTAGTTAAAGCGCGATACTGCGGCATAACTATCGCCGGCGGTAACATAGATTTCCGCACATGAAGTGTAAAGTCCGCACTTACTGTTACTATCATTATAGCCGACGATGCCAAAATGAGTGGACTCTATGTGGAGCAATAAGTTCCAGATATTCAGCTCAGCGTTGTCATTTTTGAAAAATATGGCAGCATAACTACCATCGGTTTCGGATGCTGTGTTAGTGATTTTTACAGTAGCTCGTGTCCCTCCTGAAGACTTAGGTCCGTCAAGAACTACCCTCTCGGTGGCATAGATGGTGTTAGCCTTGCCAGAAGAATTGAGCTCGTTCCCATTTTTAAAATATACAGTTATGCCTGGTGTCTGGATTTGTATGCAAGCTGTATTTGTACAACTCATCTTTACGTCGGTGAACGTCAGCGTTGAACCACTGAAGGTAATCGTGCCCGACGTCTTGCCGGAGGGGTTGATGTTGTTTTTGTTGTCATCAGTCACCCTTACGCCACCAACCCAAATATCGTAGTCGGCAGCCCAGACATTGGTCAGAAACGCTCCTGCCAAGAGGAGTAACAGAGAAGTAAAAAATCTTTTCATATCGTACAATTTTAAAGTTATTGCTATTGTTTGGACTCTCTCTGTGAGCGAAATTAACCTTTTTTATAATAACTACCAAAAAAAAGAGGCAAAATTCTATAAAATCCTGCCTCTTTCCTCTTACAATCTTATTTCTTGTTATTTTTTGCCTTCAAAGTTACGATTTTTTCTGACAGCACAAGAATTTCTCACCTC
>JAFZUB010000020.1 GCA_017618515.1 Bacteroidaceae bacterium | reverse complement strand
GTTAAGATGAAGGACGCCATCTCCGTGGCAGTTGGTGACATCACCTACACCTCCGCTGACGTTGAAGCAGCCTTCTCCATCAAGGACGGCAAGGTTACCGCAGTTAACAGCGTGATTGCCAATGCAGCTGCAGCAGCCAAGGCTATCTACACCATCGATGGTAAGAAGGTCATCTCCACTCAGAAGGGCCAGATCTACGTAATCGACGGCAAGACTGTTAAGTTCTAAAGAACAGACCCCCTCTTATCCCCCTATAGGGGGAGGATAAGATTTCCCGATAATGAGGGAGCGCATCACGCGCTCCCTTATTTTTTCCCCTCCTCAAGGAGGGGCCAGGGGTGGTCTCTCTAATTTA
Source organism: Bacteroidaceae bacterium (assembly GCA_017618515.1). The sequence continues at coordinate 10,800 of JAFZUB010000020.1, read as the reverse complement.
ACGCTGACTTCGTTGCAAACTAACGCTGACGGTGTAGAATTTAAAGCTGACTTCGTGGAAATTAAAGCTGACGGCGCTCGGGCATTATTTGACTTCACCACAACTAAGGCTGCCACTCCTTAGAAGTATAGCATATTAATATATAAATAATGTACGCACACGCGCACACGCGAAATTTTTTGGCGCAAAAAAAATGCCTGAAAAAGCAGCAAAGAGGGAAATACGTATGAAAATAACACAAGTATGAAAAATAATGGTTATCTTTGCGTGGCTTTATTAAACAATAAACTCTCTAAAAACTTTATAAAAACAAAAAGGTATGAAGAAATTTTTACTTTTCTTTGCTCTTGCGCTTATCGGCGCAATGAGTAGTAGTGTTTCCGCCAAGTTTGTCCTTGGTGAGCAGCTCGCTTCTGCCGACCTCAAGGATGGCGACACTATAATCTTAGAGTATGTGGCGAGTAAACTGTTTCCTGGCCAGTATCTGACAATCGATCCCCAGAAAAAGACGGGTAAATTGGGCGAAGCTGGTATGATCAACGAAGAAAACGCCTGGGTTCTGGAGGAAGGTCCCGCTGATCTCCGCTACGAGGAGGGCAAGACTTTCTATCTCAGGCATCTTGCCTCAGGTCTCTACGTTGTTGCCAGCGGTGGATACAGTTCTCCGTTCAGCACCACTAACGAGATTGACAAAGCTGCCAACATCTTCTTCCCAAGCTGCGCCGAGGACATCCCGTTCTCCAACTGTGTCGCTTGGACTCCCAATGGCGACCAACTGAAGGAAGGCGAGAGCGGCGACAAGATTGTCAACTGGGGTTATAATGGCGATAATGGCACGTATCCCGATCCCGACTGGCAGGTTAATGATAAGTCCGTCGGACTTTTCTATGCCAAAGATGAAAAGGGATGGAGCTACATGACCTGCTATTGGGGTACCATCAGTTTTACTGGCTTGAATATGTGTAACCAGTGGAATGTCTTCAAGGCAGAATACATCAACGATAAGATGGGTGACCTCGAGGCTGTCATTGATATGTACGCTGACTTTGCTCCTGTAGGAGGCACTACTCCCGGTTACTATGAGCAGGAAGCTGCTGACCTCTACAATCAGACTATGCAGGAAGCTGTCATTATGCTGGTTACCAGTGCTGGTGACGAGGAGATTGACGATATGATTGCAAGACTCAAGAAAGCTAGGCTTGACTGCGAGGCCGCCGTCATTCCTCTTACCGCCGGCTACTATTATATAGTCAGCGCTTACGACGAGTTCCTCAATGTGCAGGGCGTAGAGAAGGCTGCCTTCCCCAACTCCACTACCAATAAGATGGAGTGGAAGACCTTCGATCCTGAAGATGGCGACTTTATATTCTACATCGAGCCGCAGGGCGACGAGAACATGTTCTACCTCCAGCACTTCTTCTCCGACATGTATGCCGGTGAGATAGAGGCATGGACTGGCACCAGCGCCACCACTCCGCTCATCTACGGCAAGAGCTACTACCAGCGCTTCACTATGGAGACCGAAGGTATGTGGCTGTGGACTGACCCGGGCCAGAGCTATCCCGGTAACTCCAATGGTAAGAGTCCCTTCGGTGGTAGCGGCAATGGCGAGAAGGTCAGCGGTAAACTGGCTGCTTGGGGTCGTACAACTATCGACGCCGACAAGGCTTACATCTTTGACCAGCATACCAACCTGTGGTATATCCGTCCCGTATCCGACGAGGTGATGGAGACTATGGCTCCTATCAAGGCCCAGAAGGAACTCACCGAAGAGCTCGATGAGCTTATTCAGGAGAGCCGCGAGGCGTATGGCAAACTGTTCAACTATAATGTTGACAAGGACAACGCTCTTATCACCATTGCTGGTGGCGGCGGACCGAAGGAACCCGCTGTGGATGGCAATCAGATTATCTTCTCAACCATTAGAGGACAGGGCATCGATGGCTCCGACAACTATATGTTCCTTATCGACGACCTTGACTCCACCTATATGCAGGGTGCTGGCTACATTGAGGTTGACATCAGCAACACACCGGTTAGTGCTGTAGCCGTTAGCTACAATGCTCGTTGTGCTTCCGGTCAATATGGCAATGCCAACCAGCATCAGTGGGGTGCCAACGAGCGTCCTGACGAGGTGAACCTCTACGCTGCTAATAGCAATGACGAAGATGCTAAGTGGGACTTCGTGGGCACTGCTAAGATGGGAGCACTGGAGTTGCCTGCCACACAAGTGTTTAGCCTCGGCGGAGAGTATAAGTATCTGCGTTATGAGGTGATTACCAATGCTACTGGAGGTGACTACTTCACGGTATCGGAGTTCCAGCTCTACAAGGTAACGGAGGATACTGAATCTTCGCAGTATTATACCACCGATGGTATGAAGGATGTTGCCGACGTTCTGAAGGCGACTATCGAAGAGATGGTTCCCGTAGTAGAGGCTAACGCTGCTACCAAGGAGAACATCCAGACTCTTAATGCCGCTTTGGATGCGGTTAAGAAACTCTACGCTGACACCACTGAGCTGAGCCAGCTCATCGCAGAGAGCGAACTGCTGCTCGACGGCGTAGTTATTGGCGACGAAATGGGCCAGCTCTCCGATGAGAGCCTGCAGACTGCTCTGCAGACTGCTATCGCCGATGCTCGCAATAATGCCTTCACTACTCCTATCTCCGTTGCCGCAGTGCGTGAAGCTACCACCGCTGTCAAGGAGGCAAGGGATGCTTTCCTCGCTGGCATCAAGAGCTTCGAGGTTGGCAAGTGGTACTTCATCACTAATCTTGATGAGGAACGCTTTGGCGACGAGGGCGCAGAGGATGCTTTCTGCGGCGGAAGCGCTATCTATACAAGGAATAAGTACAACACCAGCACCTCTGTGAAGTGGGGACTGTTTGACAAGAGCAGCATGACCCTCAATGCCGACAACGACCCGAGAGCTATGTGGCGCTTCGTGCCTATTGAGGGTACCGAGGACTATGCTATCCAGAATCTGTACACCGGTTACTACCTTGGCGACTTCGCAGGCGAGAATATCAACCTGCCTTTAAGCCAGGAGCCTGTGCCCTACAATGTGGCATACTCCGGCAACGCACAGTTCCGCCTCTATCCCCACACTTCTAAGAATAAGGACAATATGTGTCTGTGGCCCGAGGGCTATGAGGCCGACGTGGTATGCCACGTGGAGGCTCCCGCTTCGGCTTGGACCTTCATAGAGATTGATCCCGAAGAGCAGGAGGCTATCTCCATTAGCGACTTTGCTAACAATCTGATTGATGTTATGGCAGTGCCCTACAACGTGAGCAACCTTGCCGATTACAACGATGATGTCTTCACCTATGCTATTCGCAAGATCTCTCAGGAGGAAGACGAAGAGGGTAATCTCATCACCAAGGTTGAGCTCTACCAGAAGGACGAGTTCAAGGCTGGTGAGCCCTGCATCATCGTGCTGGGTACCACCGACGAGGGAGTGGAATGCGAGCCTCGCGATCTTCTTATCCCGTTCCCCACAGACATCGTTGACCACTCCTACGATATGACAGCCAATGGTATCCACGGCGCCCTCCATAGTGAGAAGTGCGCTTATGGTACCGCTATCTCTACAGGCAAGAAGTTTATTGCTGTGGGCGAGACAGGCTCTGGATTCGATGACCAGACCGGTGTGATTGATCCTTCCACATACAAGAAGGAGGTTACCGGCGTGGAGACAGACCTCGTTCTGCTTATCACCGACATGCCTAAGATGGAAGATGTTAAGGAGCCCGCCGACGTTAATGGCGACGGCATGAAGAATACTGCTGACGTAGTAGCAGTCTACACCTTCATAGAGAAGGGCTCAGAGAGTGGCTTCGCTCGTGAGGCTGCTGACGTTAACGGTGACGGTAGCGTCAATACCGCTGACGTAGTGGCTATCTACACTGCCATCATTGGTGGCGAGGGAGCAGCTAGCCCAAGATTCAAAGCTCAGATACTTAAGATTCTTGATGAGTCTAAGTAATCTGTATTTAAGTTTGGCCGTAAGGTAAGTAGTTTTCTTTTTCATCAGTTGCCCCGCGGGCGTACGCTCGCGGGGTTTTTTTGTGTTGCTAAGGGGTGATGGCTGAAAATAAATTGCTAACTTTGCAGATAATTATGAAACAAAGCGTTCCAGAGAACTATACTTATAAGATAGAGAATCTATCCACTGGCTATAACGCAGGTGTTGGCCCCGGCCATGATGTGGCGGGGCAAAAGGTGCTGCTACGTAATATGGATACCAGGCTTGCCCGTGGCGTGCTCACATGTCTTATTGGCGTTAACGGTGCGGGCAAATCCACTCTCTTGCGTACTCTAGCTGGTCTGCAGCCTGCTATCAATGGAAATATTGAGCTTAATGGCCGTGCACTCCAGGATTATGATGTGAAAGAACTGGCCCGTCTTGTGAGCGTGGTGCTTACTGACGAGATACCAGAGCAGACCCTCACCGCCTACGAACTGGTGAGCATGGGCCGTATGCCTTACACTGGTTACTGGGGTTCGCTGTCTAAGAAAGATGTGCGCCTTGTGGAGGATGCTCTGGAGATGGTCGGGATGTCTGATTTCCGCCAGCGTCGTCTCCATTCGCTCAGTGATGGCGAGAGGCAGAAACTGATGATAGCCAAGGCTCTGGCTCAAGACACTGATGTGATATTGCTTGACGAACCCGTAGCTTTTCTTGATTTCCCAAGCAAGGTGTGGGTGCTCCGCCTGCTGAGCAAAGTAGCGCATCAGCAGGGCAAGTCAGTGCTTTTGTCTATTCACGATATTGAACTGGCTCTCCAGATAGCTGATAGGCTATGGCTTTTGGAGGATCATGATCTTTGCGAGGGCGAGCCCACTGTCCTTGCTCGCGAGGGAAAGATTGACTTCCTCTTCAAGGGCGACGGCATCGAGTTCGACCGCGAAACAATGCAATATCATTTAAATACTAAATAAATTGTACATCGTACATTGTCAAATAGTACATTATAATCATGATTGTCTGTATTGCAGAGAAACCGTCCGTAGCCCGCGATATTGCACGTCTGCTTGGTGCCACAAACCAGTATGACGGCTATCTCGAGGGCAATGGTTATCAAGTCACTTGGACGTTTGGCCATCTTTGCGAATTGAAATACCCTGAGGATTACTATCCGCAGTGGCGCCAATGGAACCTGGGCCAATTGCCTATGCTACCCAGTCCCTTTGGCATCAGACTGAAGCAGGATGATGGGGTGCAAAAGCAATTCCACACCATTGAGACTCTCATGAAACAGGCCGACTATATCGTCAACTGCGGTGATGCCGGCCAGGAGGGTGAACTGATACAGCGTTGGGTAATGCAAAAGGTGGGCATCAGCTGCCCTGTGAAGCGATTATGGATTTCTTCTCTTACTGAGGAGTCTATCCGTGAAGGCTTTCAGAATCTTGAACCTGCTAGCAATAGAGACTCTCTCTATATGGCTGGCCTGTGTCGCGCTATAGGTGACTGGGTGCTTGGCATGAATGCCACTCGCCTCTATACTTTGAAGTATGGGCGCCGAGAGATGAAGGCTCCGCCCCTCTCGGTGGGACGTGTGCAGACACCGACGCTTGCTCTCATTGTCAAGCGCCAACGCGAAATAGAGTATTTCGTGCCCGAACCTTATTGGGTATTGGCCACGATGTATCGTGACACTCTCTTTACTGCGCAGAAGGGTAAGTTCTTGCAGGAGGAAGAAGCCCAGAAAGCATTGGAGCAAATCACAGGCAAGCCCTTTACGGTGACATCCGTGGCAACGAAGCGTGGCAAGGAGGCTCCCCCAAAGCTTTACGACCTTACCTCGCTCCAGGTGGACTGCAACAAGAAGTTCAGTTATTCTGCTGACATAACTCTGAATCTCATCCAGAGTCTCTACGAGAAACACGCTACGACTTACCCGCGTGTGGACACCACTTACCTTAGTGATGATATCTATCCCAAGTGCCCCCAGATTCTCAATGGTATTTCTGGCCTTTACTCGGAACTAATGGCTCCGCTACGCGGCAAGAAACTTAGGAAAAGCACGAAAGTATTCAATTCTTCTAAGGTCACTGACCATCACGCTATAATCCCCACAGGTGTGGCTGTGCAGAACCTTACAGATGCAGAACGTAAGGTCTTTGACCTTGTGGCACGCAGGTTTATTTCTGTTTTCTACGATGATTGTGTCTTTGATACAACTACTGTTGAGGGCGAAAGCGGCGAGGTGCCCTTTAAGGTGCAAGGCAAGCATATTATTGAGGAAGGTTGGAGAGTTGTATACAAAAAGGACCGCAAAGACTCTGAGGACGATGATGACCAGCAGAATTCCGACGATCAGCAAAAAGCCGAGGAGCGTCTCCTTCCAGACTTTAAAAAGGGAGAGAGTGGCCCCCATGAGCCGCAACTTACCAAGAAGATGACTACCCCGCCTAAGCCTTACACTGAAGCGACATTGCTTAGGGCAATGGAGACTGCGGGCAAGACGGTGGAGGATGAAGAGTTGCGCGATGCGATGAAAGAAAACGGTATAGGACGTCCTTCTACTCGTGCGGCAATCATCCAGACTCTATTCCGGCGTCGCTACATACGCATAGAGCGTAAGAGTCTTTACGCTACAGCTACGGGCTGCGAACTTATCGACATCATTCACGAAGACCTGCTCAAGAGTGCAGAGCTTACGGGACGATGGGAGAAGAAACTGCGCGACATCGAGCGCAAGACCTACGATGCTGCTGTTTTTATAAGTGAAATAAAACAGATGGTCTGCGATATCGTTGCTCAAGTAAAGGCTGACACTACCAATCGCCGTGTCACGGTGGTGCCGGAGGAAGTGAAAACTAAAAAGGGGCGCAAACAATAATTGCGCTCTTTTTGAGTTATTTAATAGTATGAAAGAATTCAGATACATAATGCGTCTGGCTGCCGCGGTGTTTGTCGTGGCAGTGATGGCAGCCTCGTGTAATTCTGATAAGAATCTCAAGAAAGGTGACCAGTACTGGGCCATAGGTGAATACTATGAGGCCTCATTGGAGTATGCCAAGGCTTATGCAAAGACTCCCTCCAATGATAAGGAGAAGAAGGGAATGATTGCTTATAAGGTAGCTGAGGCAAACCGCAAGATGAACTATTATGCCAAGGCGCAGGCAGCATATCGCAATGCTGTGCGCTTTAAATATACTGACACTCTGACTCATTTCTATCTGGCTGAGATGGAGCGTTACAACAAGGAGTATAAGCAGGCAGCCAAGGATTATCGTCTTTTCCTTGACAAGCATCCCAATCACAAGCTCTCGCTCATGGGACTGGAGTCGTGTGCTGAAGCGCCGGACATCAAGGAGCGTGGCTCTGCTTATACGGTGAAAATGGACAAAAACTTCAATTCCAACTATGCCGATTTCTCGCCGGCTTTCAATGGTGAGGATATATATTTCTCTTCCACGCGCCGCGACTGCAATGGCGATGATGTGAACGGCGTTACCGGCATGAAGCATGGTGATATCTTCTTCATGCAAAAAGACGATAAGGGTCGTTGGAAACGCTACGAGGCTGTGGCGGAGAGCGTTAACTCTAAATACGACGAGGGAACTCCTGCTTTCTCTGCCGATGGTACTACAATGTACTTCACTCGTTGCCGATGGGACGCCAACTATCCGCGTATGGGTGAAATCTACAGCGCTCAGCGCAGCGATGCTTCATGGGGTGAGGCCAGGCTCTGCGAATTGGCCAAGGATACTCTTTCGTCGTATGCTCATCCTGCCGTGTCGCCCAATGGCTACCTATATTTCGTCTCTGATATGCCGGGCGGTATGGGTGGCCTTGACCTCTGGCGCGCCCCAATAAGTGGGGGCAGCTTTGGAGCTATAGAGAACCTAGGCTCTTCTATCAATACCGAAGGCGACGAGATGTTTCCCACCTTCCGACCCAACGGTGACCTCTACTTCTCATCTAATGGCCGTGGCGGCATGGGTGGTCTCGATATCTATAGGGCGAGGTATGACTCTCTCGCTAAGGACTGGGAAGTCCTCCACATGCCTTATCCCGTTAATTCCAATGGCGACGATTTTGGCATGACGTTCAATGGTGAACTCAATCAGGGCTATTTTGCTTCTAACCGTGCCAACCGCAAGGGCTGGGATAATATCTATAGTTTCTTCTGCCCCGAGGTGGTGCAGACGGTTAAAGGCTGGGTTTATGAGCAGGACGGCTACGAACTTCCCGCCAGCGTAGTCTATATGGTGGGCGATGATGGTACTAACACTAAGGTGCTTTTGCAACTTGACGGCTCGTTTGAGGTAGAGATAAAGCCTAATGTCCGTTATCTCTTCCTTGCTACCTGCGAGGGCTATATGAACTATAAGCAGGAACTCTCTGTTGAGCCAGCTTTGGAGTCTGAGCAGTATGTGCTTCAGTTCCCATTGCCGTCACTGAACATTCCTGTATTGGTGCGCAATGTGTTCTATGAATTCGACAAGGCAACCATTACTCCGCAGTCTATTCCTGCACTCGAGGGTCTCGTTGGCTTGCTAAAGCAGAATCCGAGTATTGCTATCGAGTTGTCATCCCACTGCGACTACCGTGGCTCTGACGAGTATAATGTCAAGCTTAGCCAGGCCCGTGCAGAGTCGGTGGTCAACTATCTCATCACTCATGGTATAGAGAAGGATCGCGTTATTGCCAAGGGTTATGGTAAGAGTCGACCGAAGATTATTACCAAAAAGTTTGCAGAGCGTTATCCTTTCCTCAATGCTGGCGACACCCTCACAGTAGAGTATATCAAGACCTTTACGCCTGAACAGCAGGATTCGTGCAATGCCCTTAACAGGCGCACGGAATTTTCCGTGCTTAAGACTACCTATGGCTTGCTTGACAAGCAAGGCAATCTCGACACTACTGCGGTAAAGAAAGCCGAAGACAAGGCCGAAAAAGCTAAGACCGAAAAGGTTGACGAACCCGCCGAACCTGCAAAGCCTGAAGAGAAGAAAGAAGAAGTGGTATCTCCCAAGGAAGCAAAACCCTCTCCCGCAGAAAGACCCGAGAAAAAAGAAAACAAATCTCAGGCAACTCCTCAAGAAAAGAAAGCTACCCCTCAGGAGAAAAAATCCGCCCGCTAATCTCCCCATGCATGACTCAATTCTCAATTTTCCACGGATTTGTCACCTTTCTTAAGATTGGTCTGTTTACTATCGGTGGAGGCTACGCTATGATTCCGCTTATTGAGCGGGAGGTGGTGGAGCGTCATAAATGGATGGAGAAAGAAGAGTTTCTCGATTTGATGTCCTTATCACAGGCATTGCCGGGCGTTTTTGCCGTTAACTTCAGTATTTATATCGGACAGCGATTGCGTGGGCTGCGAGGTAGTATGGCTTTGGCAGCAGGTGTAGTGTTACCGAGTTTTATTATAATATTATTGGTGGCTATGTTTTTCATGGCCTTTGCCGACAACAAGGTCGTTGAGGCTATCTTCAAGGGCGTGCGCCCTGCCGTAGTGGCACTGATAGCGGTGCCATGCGTCAAACTGGGCAAGTCTGCGCGCATAACTCCTTCTAATGTATGGTTCCCGCTGCTGGTGGCTGTGGTCATTGCCTTTGCGGGTATTTCGCCTGTATATATTATTATTGCCGTCGCTGTAGGAGCCTTCATCTATGGCCGTTATTTCAAGGAGGACTGACGTATGTTATTTCTAGAACTCTTTTACGTTTTCTTTAAGATTGGCCTTTTTGGTTTCGGTGGAGGCTACGCTATGCTGTCGATGATACAGGGTGAAGTGGTTACGGTGCATCAATGGCTTACTACATCGCAGTTCGCCGACATCGTTGCTATCAGTCAGTCCACACCAGGCCCTATCGGCATTAACTCTGCCACCTATGTCGGCTATATGTCTACAGTCAACGAAGGCTATCCAGCTGTTATGGGCGTGGTGGGAAGCCTTGTTGCCACTACGGCTGTGGTACTGCCTTCTTTCTTGTTAGTGCTGCTCGTCCTCAAGGTTCTCAAGCACTATCGTGAGCATGCGGTGACAAAGACTATCTTCCAGGCTTTGCGTCCTACCGTAGTTGGACTGCTCTTGGCGGCTGTGCTGGTGTTGCTCACTAAAGACAATTTCAGCTCGCCTTCCGAAAACATGTGGCAATTTTGCATTAGTATCTTCCTTTTTGTGGCAGCTTTCGTAGGTACTTTCTTCTTCAAAATTAACCCCATACGAATGATCCTTCTTTCCGCTGTCGCGGGACTACTACTTTATTATTAAAGGAGGAAATTCTTTTGCACACCCAAAAAGGCAAAAATAGAGAAAAAGAACCCTCTCTTTTGTGGAAAACGAAAAAAAAACACTTTTTTTTGCTTTTTCATGAATTTTTTTTGTCCAAAACTTGTGGAGAATAAGAAAAATGTTATAACTTTGCCACAAATCTCGTAAGGAGATAGTGTCTATTTACGTAAACGTATAACTTTTAAATAACAAAATCATGAGAAAAATTTTTACTCTTTGCTTAGTAGCAGCTGCTGCTATGTTCGTTAACAAGGCTTATGCCCAGATTCCTCAGGCTGAGACCATCGACGGAAGTGACAACGTACTGACTATCCTCGTTGAGAGCACCGAAGATCTCGCTAAGATTCCCGTAACCCTCTACCTGACCAACCCGACCAACGGCATCACCGCAGTGGAGGCAACTCTGGTTGCACCCGTTGACGTGAAGAAGTTCGTGTTCGACGAGGAAGAGGATGACTTCGTTTACGATCCGGGTACTCGCTGGACCAAGGGCCACGCCCCGATGCTTAGCGCAGGTACCGAGGAGCACGGAGCCGAC
>JAFZUB010000019.1 GCA_017618515.1 Bacteroidaceae bacterium | reverse complement strand
CATTTCTTGGAGGTCTGGTTGAGCTGTTCGTTAGCACGCTCGTAGGCGGGGATATTCTTAAGGATATACTCCATATCTACGAGTGCGAATTTCTGTGCTGCTGCGGGGAGCATGGCTCCAAGTGAGAGGAGCGCAATAAGGATTGTCTTCTTCATGTTTTCAGTATTTATGATTGTCAAATATTTAAAATGTCATATAAAGCTAGAATTCCTGTCCGATAATGAAGTGGAACTGGCTGCCACTATAGTTACGCGAGCCAAATATCTTGTCGAAGCCGTAGGCCCAGTCGATACCGAGCATACCAATCATCGGAAGGAAGAGTCGTAAGCCGGCGCCTGCCGAGCGCTTGAGGTCGAAGGGGTTGAACTTAGAGCACGAAGTCCAGGCATTACCCCCCTCCAGGAATCCGAGGGCATAGATGCTGGTATTGCCCAGCAGCAGAGGATAGCGCAATTCCATCGAGAGTCGGCTGTAGGCATAGGCCTCCATTCCCTGAGGAGTGAGGGCGCCGTTGTCGTAGCCTCGCAGTCCGATGGTCTCGGTGGCGTAGTTGTAGGAGTAGCCCGACATTCCGTCGCCGCCCATATAGAACGTCTCGAAGGGCGATGGCTTATGCTTGTGGTAGTAGCCGAGCAGACCAAACTCTGTGCGCGTCATCAGCACAGGACATTTGTCGGCCTTTGTGAGGGCCGTGTAAGTCTTGAAGCGGAACTTCCATTTGTGGTATTCTATCCAGCGATATTTCTGCTTCATCTCTTGCAGATATGTTGCGGAAGAAGTGTTGTTGGCCAGATTGGCGTAGTCCTTGCCGTCCCACATCGAGTAGGGAGGAGTAGCCGACACGCTTAGAGCGAGGTCGGAGCCTCTTCGTGGGAAGAACGGCTGGTCTGAAGAGTTGCGTGTGAGGCTCAGCGTCAGGTTGAGGTTGTTGCAGTTACCGTCAGTCATGATGAAGTACTGCCACTGCTTGAGGTTATAGCGCTGGAAGGTGAGCATGGCTGAGAAGTTGAAGTAATCATCGGGCCATCTCAGTCGCTTACCCCAGCCTATGCTACCGCCGAGAATCTGCACATATTTATCGGGGTCGTAGTAGTCGGCGTAGTTGTAGTAGTTAGACGATGAGCCGTAGCCGTAGAGGCGGCTGTAATAGTTATTATAATACGCCGAGTTGTAGTAATTGCTGTTTACGTCTGTCTGCTTGCTGTAGAATAGGCTGACCGAGAGCTGGTTGGGACGTTTCTTGCCAAACCAGGGGTCCATAAACGAGAGGCTGTACTGCTGATAGTAGCGTCCGTTGGTCTGGGCGGCTATCTCCACGCTTTGTCCCTCGCCCTGCGGCAGGAAGAAGTTGCGGGCATTGCCTTTCTTAAACAGATTCTGTATCGCGAAGTTGTTGAACTGCACAGCGATACGTCCCGTTACACCCATTGCTCCGTAGCCCATCGAGAACTCCAATTTGTCGGTTGATTTTGACGACAGTTTGTAGGTGATATCCACTGTGCCATCGGCCTCGTCTTGTTTGAGGTCGGGAGTGAGCTGCTCGGGGTCGAAGTGTCCCATCGACGCCAGGTCGCGCAGTGAGCGCATCAATGCTTCCTTGTTGAAGAGGTCGCCAGGCTTAGTGCGCAACTCGCGGCGTACCACGTCTTCAAATACATGCTCGTTGCCAATGATATTAATCTTGTTGAGCGTAGCCTGCTTACCTTCGCGGATACGTATCTCGAGGTCCACGGAGTCGCCCACCACATTTGTTTCTACAGGGATGATGCGGTTGAACACATATCCGTGGTTGTAGTATTGATTGGCGATGGCGTCATCGTCAGCCTTGCTCATGTCGGTGCCAAGGCGCTTGGTGAGCAGTTCCTGATTGTAGATATCGCCATTCTTGAGTTGCAGCGTCTTGGCGAGCGCATCGGTGGAATAGACGGTGTTGCCCACCCAGTTGATATTGCGCACATAGTACTTGCCGCCTTGGTCAATGGTGAGATACACGTCTACGTGCTTCTCATCAAACGGCACCACGCTGTCGGCCACGATAAACGCGTCGCGGTAACCCCATGAGTTGTATTTGCTAACCACGGCAGCCTTGTCGGCGGTGTATTTCTCTTCAATAAACTTCTTCGATGAGAAGAAATTGCGCAACTTGCCCACCTCGCGGGTCTTCTTCATCGCTCTCTTCAGCGATTTCTGCAGAGCTTCGTCAGCGCCGGTGAAGTAGATGCGGTGTACCTTGACTTTCTCGTTCTTGTTGATATTGATGTCGAGTAGCACATGGTTGGGCGATTTCGGGTCATCGCGCTGCAGCACCTCTATATCTACATTCTTGAAGCCTTTGTCTTCAAAGAAGGTCTGGATGATATACTTCACCCTGTCAATCACGTCCACGGAGATCTGGTTGCCTGGTCTGAGTTTCAGTTTCTCTTCTAGGTCTTCGCGCTCGGTTTTCTTGATTCCGCTGTAATTAACCTCAGTCAGTTGCGGATGGGCTGCCAGCTGGATATGCAGGTAAATAGTGTTGCCGACGATGCTGTCAGCGGTTATGGTTACGTCGGAGAACAGCCTCTGGCTCCAGAGGTTGCGCACAGCCTTTGTTATCTCGTTGTCAGCTTTTGGGAAAGTAATCTCTTGCCCCACTATCAGTCCGGCCATGCCTATCAACCGGTTGACCTCTTGCTCGTCGTTGATGCCGTCGATGCTTACGCCTCCGAGGGTGTACACCGTGGGGTCGGTGGAGTATGCGAGGGTGGGCTTGGCCTTCGTGTTGCTGCTTTGTGCCAGCGAGCTTACTGTCACCGCAAATAATAGAAATATATGTAAAAGACTACTCTTCATTTTTGCTTGTTATTTGTTCGCTCGTTTTGCCATATCGGCGTTCGCGCTGCTGATAGTCGCTGATGGCCTTCAGCATCTCGTCTTCCGTGAAGTCGGGCCAGTAGGTGTCGCAGAAGTATAACTCCGAGTATGCGCATTGCCACATCAGATAGTTGCTCAGTCTCAGTTCGCCGCCGGTGCGTATCAGCAAGTCAGGGTCGGGCATGAAGGCTGTGGTGAGATGGTTGCTGATGGTCTGCTCCGTGATGTCGTCGGGCATCAGTTTGCCGTCCTTGACCATTGTCGCCAACTCGCGGGTTGCGTTGGTTATCTCCCAGCGCGAGGAGTAGCTCATGGCTATCACCATTGTCATCTTTGTGTTGCCGCTGGTGCGTTCTTCGCACTGCCTTATGCGGTCGCGCACTGCTTGGGGCAGTCGATCAGCATCGCCAATCATGCGGAAGCGTACGTTGTTGGCCATGAATATCTCCTCCTCCAGTGAGTCGAGCACCAGTCCCATCAGCGCCGCCACCTCGTCGCTAGGGCGGCTCCAATTCTCCGTGGAGAAAGTGTAGAGCGTGAGGTATTTGATGCCTATACGTGTTGAGAGCTCCGTGATGCGTTTCACAGTCTCTACGCCTTGCTGGTGCCCCATGTTGCGGTGCAGGCCGCGCTGCTTGGCCCAGCGCCCGTTGCCGTCCATGATGATGGCCACGTGCTGCGGTATTCTATCGGAGTCTATCTGTATGGTGGAGTTCATTTATTTTGCTTTATTGCAGTTGGGGCAGCGCGGTGAGAAACTGTAGGTCAGCGACAGAAGCGCCACTCCGTAGTGGTCTTTGTTTTTAAATCCTGACGACTTGATGCCTAGTGGGTCTTCCAATCCGTCGATCTTGTCGGTAGTGGTGAAGTGCATCGCCCAATCGAAGGAGACATTGAGACGCTTCGAAGCGCGATATTTCACTCCCACCCCCACTGGCACATTCAACCCTGCCTCCTTGCCCACGCAGGCGTAGGTCAGGCCTAGGCCAATCTGCAGGAAGGGAGTCAAGCGCTTGTGACCGAAGAAGTCCTGGTAGTAGCCATAAGGGAAAAAGTTGATTTCATACATGCAACTCATATCGATCACGCCACCCGTGAACTTTGCCTTCATCGGCATATCGGCAGCCGACCCACTCTTGGGGTTGTAGGGGTAGAAGTTTTCCTGGTCCTCTGTGCTACCCTTGACACCTGCGTAAGTCAAGTTGACCTTCAGCGAGTTGTAGTGGTCGAAGAGGTAGCGCCAATAAGCACCGACGGCGGGCTGCATGCACGAAAGCATCTTATTGTTTAGGTCACCCATGTAGAAGTTGCTACCGATGCCGCCACCAATCTCCATACGGAAATCAGCGTCTTCCTGCGCCTTTATCATCGAGGGCTGCAGCATCACTATAGCAAGCAAATACAAGAGTTTCTTCATCTCCTTACTCCTTTTACAAATATTTTCTGGTTGTCAGCATAGCCCAGTCGGTTGAGGCGACCCCTAAGCACTTTGCCGCTCGGTGCGAAGACGAGCCATACGAAGTTGTCATCGTCGGTCGTCATGCTAAACGACTGCGCCTCTATGTTGGCGGGGTGGTTGCCCGTCCTGGTTTGCTCTAGCCAGTTGCGACCGCCGTCGCTGCTGAGGTAGAAGTTGCTGAGCGTATCGCCTTCCAGTCCGGCATACAGTATCTTGGAGTCGTAGGCTACCATAGCCGACTGCGGCAGTGCGGGATACATGTTCAGGCCATTCTCGCCTTGCGGGAAGAGCGACCACGGCTCTGTGTCGTTGCCGTTGGCATCTACTACTTTGCGCCAGATGCACGGGGTGTCGTTGCTCGTTCCGCCTATGAGGATATAGCTGAAGTTGTCGTTAAAGGACATGGGGCTCCACACTGAGGGCCTGTTCATTTCGGGTATAGCGGGCATGTCGCTCTCGCTGGTGTCCATATTCCAGTTGGTGCCGTCGGTGGAGCAGTATATGTCGTTGCCTGAAAGGGCATAAATGGTCTCTCTGCCAGCGGCGAGCATTTTGTCGACTGACAATTGACAATTGACAATTGACCACTGGGTGCCGTCTTCCGATATCATGAGGTTGCCACTATCGGCGCAGTAGAAGGAGCCGTTGAATAGTACGATGTCTTCGGGAGTCATTGCAGCGAGGTCTGTGATGGGTGTGGCTGTCCATTCAGAGGGTGAGTCGATGGCTGCTGTCAGCAGCGTGAGGCTGCCGTCCTTTTGGGCGAATACCATGAGACTATTGTTGAAGATGAAAGCCTTCTGTGCGGTTACACCGGCGAAAGTTGCGGGGTCGTCGGCCTCAGTTGTCCAGGTGAAGTCCTCCGAGTATGTCTTATGCACATTGATTGACACCTTGTAAATCTTGCTCTGCGTGCCGTCGCTGCTGAGGCAGGTGAATATCCTCGGTTGCGTGAAGTCGATAGAGTCGGTGGTGGTGAGCAACGTGTCGGTACCGCTGGCGGTGCGGTAGAAAACAGTACCGTCGCTGGTCACGCTGGTAAGCACCACCTTGGAGACGTTGGTGTTTTGCGGCAGCGAATCGGGGTTGTATATCTCTAATCTCAGTTGGTCAATATACATGGGGAATGCCGAACCAGCCACTGACACGGAGTAAGTGGTGTCGCGACCGTCGGTAGTGGTGGATTGTACAGTGCGTTTGAGTGTTCCTATCGTCATGGCCGTGATGGCGCAGTCACTGCTGGCGTAATAATCATCCGAGGAACTGCTGACACAGCTTGTCAAGGTCAGTGCTGCCAATGCTACGACGAGGAGCGCGCGCGCGATGTGAGTGTGAAAAGGAAGAGTGTACATTACATTAATTGATACTGTGCGCATTTAATGTGCAAAAGTAGTGACAATCTTCCATATCGCCGCCCTTTTATATGTTGTTTTATGTAAAAACATACTAAAAAGACTCAAAATGACACCCGTTTTACTCTTTTTCCCCCTTTTTGACCGTCACTTCTTGCATTTTCCGACCTCCTCCGCTGAAAGAACCGCAGTTCGAGAAAAATAAATCAGACGCCATGAAATAAAAGCCCGACTTCACGAAAAATAAAGCCGAGATCTCCAAATTTTTAGCGGACTTTATCTGAAAAAAGCGCGTTCTCCCCAAGTTCTTTCGACGGAAATGATTAATCACTTCCGCCGAAGCGATTAGTCATTTCCAAGGAAATGAATTATAATTTCGGCCGAAAGAATTAAAGGAGATCGCAAAAAAAATGCGCGAAGTCGCGTTTATATTCCGCGAAGTCGCGTTTATTTTTCATGAGGTTGTGGCTGTTTTCCGTGAAGTCTGCCTTAGATTTTGCGGCACTTCCACCTATTTTGGCAATGTCTTGAGCCACTCGGTGCACTCATCGGCAAGCAAAGAGATGAGTTTCATATAGTATGTAGTCAGCTCAAATGTTGACTTCTTGTTCAGCCCTGCCATATTATGCTGCAATGTGAGCAAGATGCGAATCATTCGACGGGTAAATTGCTCATCGTCAAAATAACTGATGAGGGCAATGATATGTTTGTAAGGACAAATGCGGTGCCCGCACTCCCACGCATTATATGTGGCCTGTGAGACTTCTAAAGCAGTAGCAACTTGTTCTTGTGTTACACCCTTACGCTGCCGGGCTTGCAAGAGAGCTGATGAAAAATCATATAGAAGATTCATTTTGAACCTCCTTTCAGATAGTACGGCAAAAACTCGTCGGGCTCGCTTACACTTATAGCAATGGGCAGTCCCTTTACGCGATAAACAAGGAAAGCCTTTTTTGCGTCAGTCACATACGAGTGGAAATTGCCGAT
>JAFZUB010000018.1 GCA_017618515.1 Bacteroidaceae bacterium | reverse complement strand
GGCAATGGCGACCTCTGTCAACTGTCGGCCAAGACCCTTGCCGCGATGATCGGGACTGAGCACCAAGTCGTCGAGCCACATGCGCGGTCCGGTGGGGAGCAGCGTCAGGTTGAGTGTGAACATTCCCACTATGTCGTGCTCGTCGGTGGCGAGAAATAGGTATGTGTTGTCGCTGTGCACTATTTGCTCCAGCCTGTCAATGGTGATGGGCTGCGCCCTTTCGCTGAGATGGGGTAGGAGGGCGTTGACAGCTGCGAGTGCTTCGGGTGTTGCGATAGTGATTTGAGTTGTCTGCATGGTGGTGCGTTTTTTGTTTGCAGTGCGAAGTTACAAAGAAAAAATGAGATGTCTGCCAAAATGGCAGATTTCTATTTTGGTACAATGATTGAAAGTATAGGAATAGTACACGTTTCAACTTAATTCGAATATTAACAATAAAAATAGAATGTTATGAACTTAGACAAATTTACAATCAAAGCAAGTGAGGCTCTGCAGAAGGCTGTGCGCAAGGCGCAGGCTGCAGGGCAGCAGGCTGTGGAGCCGGAGCACCTCTACTGGGGCATCCAGGAGGAAGGCGACAATGTGCTGGGCTTTGTTTACGGCAAGCTCGGCGTCAACGGCGACGGTCTGCGCAAGGCGGTGGAGGCCCAGCTGGGTTCTCTGCCCAAGGTGAGCGGCGGTGAGCCTTATCTCAGCCGCGACAGCCAGCGCGTGGTGGAGCACGCTGAGGCTCTGGCTCAGAAGATGGGTGATGAGTTTACAGGCATAGAGGCTCTGCTGTTGGCGATGCTGGAGGTGGACTGCACTATGAGTCGTCTGCTGAAAGACGCGGGAATGACGAAGGATGATCTGCTCAAGGCAGTTCAAGAGCTCCGTGGTGGCGAGAGCGTGAAGTCGGCCAGTGCGGAGGAGAACTACCAGTCGCTGGAGAAGTATGCCCGCGATCTCGTCAAGGCCGCCCGCGAGGGCAAGCTCGACCCCGTTATCGGCAGGGACGATGAGATACGCCGTGTGCTGCAAATCCTCAGTCGCCGCACCAAGAACAATCCTATCCTGCTCGGCGAGCCGGGCACTGGCAAGACGGCCATCGTGGAAGGGCTGGCCGAGCGTATCATGAAGGGGGATGTGCCTGAAAACCTCAAGACCAAACGAGTTCTCTCACTCGACATGGGTGCCCTGCTGGCAGGGGCCAAATACACGGGCGAGTTTGAGGAGAGGCTTAAGAGTGTGGTAAAGGAAGTGGAGCGCAGCAATGGAGAGATAATTCTCTTTATAGATGAAATCCATACGCTCGTGGGCGCAGGCGGTGGTCAGGGTGCAATGGACGCTGCTAACATCCTCAAGCCAGCGCTCAGCCGTGGCGAGCTGCGCAGCATCGGTGCTACCACGCTCGACGAGTATCAGAAATACTTTGAGAAGGACAAGGCTCTGGAGCGCCGCTTCCAGACCGTGATGGTGGACGAGCCGACTGTGGAGGACAGCATCTCCATACTGCGCGGGCTGAAGGAGCGCTACGAGAACCATCACAAGGTCAGGATTCAGGACGTTGCGGTGATTGCTGCCGTCACGCTTAGTGACCGCTATATCAGCAATCGTTTCCTGCCTGATAAGGCTATCGACCTTATGGATGAGGCCGCTGCTAAGCTGCGCATTGAGCGCGACTCTATGCCCGAAGAACTGGACGAGATCAACCGCCGTCTGGGACAATTGGAGATAGAGCGTGAGGCCATTAAGCGTGAGAATGATGAGGCCAAGCTCACGCAACTCTCTGCCGAGATAGCCAACTTGCAGGAGGAGCGCAGCCAGATGCAGGGCAAGTGGCAGCATGAGAAAGACCTTGTCAACAAGATTCAGCAAAACAAGCAAGAGATAGAGACCCTGCGCTTTGAGGCCGACCGCGCCGAGCGTGAGGGCAACTACGCCAAAGTTGCTGAGATTCGCTACGGCAAACTGAAGTCTCTCGAGGACGAGATTAACCATATACAGAGCCAGCTTGCCGAGGCCCAGAGTGGCAGTGCGATGATAAAGGAGGAAGTTACCGCTGACGATATTGCCGAAGTGGTCAGCCGTTGGACTGGAGTGCCTGTGCAGCGTATGCTGCAGAGTGAGCGCGAGAAACTGCTCCACATGGAGGAGGAGCTCCACCGTCGCATCATAGGGCAGGATGAAGCCATCGCAGCCGTTAGCGACGCCGTGCGCCGCAGCCGTGCCGGAGTGCAAGACCCCAAACGGCCTATCGGTTCCTTTATCTTCATGGGTACCACGGGCGTGGGCAAGACTGAATTGGCCAAGGCGCTGGCCGACTATCTCTTTAACGACGAGACCATGATGACTCGCATCGATATGAGTGAGTATCAGGAGAAGTTCAGCGTCACCCGTCTTATCGGTGCACCTCCGGGCTACGTAGGTTATGACGAGGGCGGCCAGCTCACCGAGGCTGTTAGGCGCAAGCCATACAGCGTTGTGCTCTTTGATGAGATAGAGAAGGCCCATCCTGATGTGTTTAACATCCTGCTCCAGGTGCTTGACGACGGACGCCTCACCGACAGCAAAGGCCGTACGGTCAACTTCAAGAACACCATAATTATTATGACCAGCAATCTGGGCAGTCACTACATCCAGGAGCAGACGGCTGGGATGGCAGGAAAGAGCGAGGCCGCCCGTGCCGACATCATGGAGCAGACTAAGCTCAAGGTGATGGAGATGCTCAAGCAGCAGATAAGGCCGGAGTTTCTCAATCGTATTGACGACATCATTCTCTTCCAGCCTCTCACCCGCGAGCAAGCCGACGACATCGTGCGTCTGCAGATTGCTCAGGTTAACAAGAATCTGCGCGCCAACGGCATCACCCTCCGCGTCAGCGACTCTGCCGTCCATCAGTTGGGCGAGTGGGGCTTCGACCCCGAGTTTGGCGCACGTCCCATCAAGCGTGCCATACAGCGCTATCTGCTCAACGACCTCAGCAAGACAATCCTTGCCGACACTACGCTCGACAAGACCAAGCCGATTCTGGCCGATGTTCAGAATGGCGAGATTGCCTTTAGCAATGAGTAAAAATGTTTTTTTTCTATAAGAAAATTTGCTGTTTCATAAAAAAGTGCTAATTTTGCAGCCGCTTTTTAGGCTACATTACGTGTGATGGCAGATTAAGCTACAGAAAAGACCCTCTCAACTCCCCTCTTAATGGGGAGAAACAGGGTAGAGAAATTAAACTTAATTCAGAGTAACACAAAACTTAAAGAAATGAAGACATTTGAACTCAAGGGCACTGCCCGTCAGGCTGGTGGCAAGAAGGCTGCCAAGGTGCTGCGCGCAAGCGGCGCAATTCCGTGTAATCTTTACGGTGGTCAGAAGGACGCCGATGGTAAGGCTGTGGCTACCAGCTTCAGCGTAACTTTCGAAGCTGTACGCAAGCTTATCTACACTCCTGAGATTTTCGTAGTTAACCTCGACATCGACGGCAAGGTTTGCAAGGCCGTGATGAGGGAGCTGCAGTTCCACCCCGTGAAGGACAACGTGCTGCACATCGATTTTTATCAGATTACTGACGACAAGCCTATCGTTATGGCTGTGCCCGTCAACTATACTGGCCACGCTATTGGTGTGCGCGAGGGTGGTTCTTTCCGCTCGCTGACTCGCAGCCTGAAGGTGAAGGCTACATACGACAAGATTCCCGAGCGTCTGACTATCGACATCTCTGAGTTGGGTATCGGTAAGTCTATCATCGTGGGCGACCTCGAGTTTGAGGGTCTGGAGATAGTAACTCCCAAGCAGGCTCTCGTTTGCACCGTCAAGGCTACCCGCAACTCCAAGTCTGCCGAGGAGGAGACTGAGGAGGCTGCCGAGGCTGCTGAGGCATAAGCTTAAAGCAATGTTGAATTTTTTGAGAAAAATATTCTCGAGGGATAAACATCAGACTGAAGAGATGAATTATTTGGTTGTTGGGCTTGGCAACATCGGCAACGAGTACGCAGGCACACGCCACAATATTGGATTTATGGTATTGGATGCTCTTGCCGGGGCATCCAATATCGCTTTTGAGGACAAGCGATACGGCTTTGTCGCAGAGATGAGGCTGAAGGGGCACAAGGTGGTGCTCCTCAAGCCCTCTACATATATGAATCTCAGCGGCAACGCGGTGCGCTATTGGGTGAAGCAGAAGAAGATTGAGCTGGAGCGACTGCTTATTATCAGCGATGATCTGGCTTTGCCGTTCGGCACACTGAGGATGAAACCCTCCGGTAGCGAAGGAGGCCACAACGGACTGAAGAGCATCACGCAGTGTCTGGGTACCGACCAGTACGCACGTCTGCGCTTCGGCATCGGCAACGAGTTCGCCCGCGGCCATCAGGTGGACTTTGTGCTCAGCCCCTTTGACGAGACGGAACTGGCTGCTATGGACGAAAGGGTAGGGCAGGCCTGCGAGGCCGTGAAGGCATTCGTGCTTAGCGGTGTGCAGTTCGCCATGAACAATTATAACAACAAATAGTACGTCTATAACCATTTTATAACCAATAACCTATAACCTATAACCTTTCATAGTGGAGGCACGACTTGACAAATGGTTGTGGGCAGCGCGCATCTTCAAGACACGCACTATTGCTGCCGACGCATGCAAGAATGGCCGTATCACCAAGGGTGGTGCACGGCTGAAGGCGTCGCACATGGTGAAGGAGGGCGATGTGATAGACGTGCGCAAGCCGCCTATCACTTATTCCTTTCGCATACTCAAGGCCATCGAAAAGCGTGTGGGCGCCAAGATGCTGCCCGAGATATTGGAGAATGTCACTGCCCCTGAGCAATATGAGCTACTGGAGATGAGTCGCATGAGCGGATTTGTTGACAGAGCCCGCGGCACTGGCCGGCCAACCAAGAAGGATCGCCGCGCCCTCGATGATTTCAACACACCTATATTTATAGATGCGGACTTTGATTTTGATGAAGATTAGTTGTTTCTTTGTCAAAATCATTTTTTTTATTATCTTTGCATCCGTAATATCTATAACCTATAACCTCTAACCAATAACCTTTAAAATTATGGCATTAGAAAAGACACTTGTGTTGCTCAAGCCGTCGGCAGTGCAGCGCGCATTGATTGGTGAGATTATTTCTATTTTTGAGAAAAAGGGCCTGCGTATTGCTGCGCTGAAGATGATACAGCTTGACGACGAGATGCTCTCTGAGCACTATGCTCATCTGGCTGACAAGCCATTCTTCCAGAGACTCAAGGACAGCATGACGGCCGCTCCCGTAGTAGCCATGGTGCTGGAAGGCGTGGAGGCCATTAACGTTGTGCGCACCATGACCGGCGCCACTAACGGCCGCAATGCATTCCCCGGTACCATTCGCGGAATATACTCTATGAGTAAGCAGGAGAATATCATTCATGCCAGCGACGGACTGCGCTCCGCAATAATGGAAATCAAGCGATTCTTCAAGGACGAGGAAATCTACGAATGGAAGCAGACTTGCTTCCCGCTCCTCTATTCCGAGGAAGAGGCGTAACAAAGATTTCTCTAACCTATAACCACTAACCTATAACCTTTCATCATGTTTGCCAATCATATCGAGCAGATAGAAATAGACAGCCTGTGGAGTGGCCGCCGCCACATCCGATGGCAGCTCCGCCCCGACGTCAATATCCTGAGTGGTGTCAACGGTATGGGCAAGACCACCATCCTCAATCGCCTGGTCAATGAGCTTAAGGCAATGAAGGAGGCAGTGCCCAGCACCTCGCTCAGGGAGCCGCGCTCCACCTCGGTGAAGGTCACCCTTGCCCCCCACGAGGCCACGGAGGTGCGCTTCGATGTGGTGCGCAGTTTCGACAACACGATGATTCCCACTTCGCTGGCAGCCAAGATAACCGATGGCATAATCCGCTCGGAGCTAGATTGGCACCTCTATGAGCTGCAGCGCCGCTACCTTGACTATCAGGTCAATATCGGCAATCAGATGATAGAGATACTCACCCGCGGTGGTGCCGACGCTCAGCAGGAGGCCATGCAGGCGAGCCGTGCCAAGACAGACTTCCACGACACAATCGACTCGCTGTTTAGCGAGACGATGAAGACCATCGACCGCACCAGCAACGAGCTCGTCTTCCTGCAGTATGGCGAGCGACTGTCGCCCTATCGTCTCTCGTCGGGCGAGAAGCAGATGCTCATCATTCTGCTCACCGTGTTGTTGCAGAACAACCAGCCCTATGTCCTGCTCATGGACGAGCCTGAGGCCAGCCTCCACGTGGAGTGGCAGCAGCGTCTCGTGGGCATTATCCGCAATATGAATCCTAATGCGCAGATAATCCTTACCACACACTCGCCCGCTCTCATCATGGATGGATGGCTCGACGCTGTCACCGAAGTGAGCGACATAGTGGTGGAGGAATGAAAAAGGTTATAGGTTATTGGTTATAGGTTATAGATAATTGTGAAGAATATCAACAGATACATCACCAGCGACTATGTCAAGGCAGCGCAACGCTTGCGCGGCCGGAGCAAGCGTCGCAAAGTGGTGGCATACGTTGAGAGCTACGACGATATTTTTTTCTGGCGCACTCTGCTCAGCGAGCTGGAAACGGAGCAGATGTATTTTGAGGTCATGCTGCCCTCGCGCACCACACTCCAGAAAGGTAAGAAGACAGCCCTGCTCCACGCCTTGTCCAGCGGACTGGGACGCGACATGATAGTGTGTGTAGATGCCGACTACGACTATTTGCTTGGCGGCAGCACGCGTTCGTCAGCGGAAGTGTGTGGCAATCCCTTCGTCTTCCACACCTACACCTACGCCATTGAGAACTTCCAGTGTTATGCTCCCTCGCTCCACAGCGTGTGCGTGATGGCCACCCTCAATGACGACCACTCGCTCATCGACTTTGAGGCGTTCATGGCCGACTACTCGCGCATCATCCATCCTCTCTTCGTATGGAATGTGTGGGCATACCGCTACGGCCATTTCAAGGATTTCTCCATGGCTGACTTCGCCACTACGGCCACTCCCGGTAGCGTCGATATCTTCAATCCCGAGACATCCCTCGCCCGTTTGCAGCATAAGGTGAATGTTACCATCTCGCGCCTACAACAGAGGTTCCCCGACAGCGCGGACACCTTTGCCCCCTTCATGGAGCAGTTGGCACGGTTGGGACTTACTCCCGAGACCACCTATCTCTATGTGCGCGGTCACGACCTCGTGGACAAGGTCGTAGCGCCACTGCTGGAGAATGTCTGCAACATTCTTCGCCGCCGTCGTCAGAAAGAAATAAAGAATCTTGCCGTCCACTCCACCCAGCGCCAGAACGAGCTTGCAGGCTACAACCATTCCTCGGCATCTCCCACCGAGATGCTCCGCAAGCACTCCGACTATCATCGCTGTCCCCTCTACAAGCAGATACAGAGCGACATCGCGGAGCAGTGCCTCGCGTAAAAACGGCAATTCTACTTAACGTTATTGTACTGCACGCACGGGAAGCCCCACTCCGCGGGCGCAGTGTATCTGCGCGAAGTCTTCGTTCACGTCGTCGGGATACTCTCCGTCGGTGGGGTCATACCAATAATTGTGATGGCAGGCCGCGGCATTGGGCTCAAGGCAATATCCCTGGAAGTCGGTAACGGAGGTGGAGGTCCAGTACTCCATAGGGTTGTATTTGTCGTAACGGAACTCAGCTTCCACTTTCTTTCCGCAATAGGGCAGGAAGATGCTGTGGCCGTTGGAGGCAACGATGCGGAGGCCTGGTGTGCCGCTGAGTGTTGCCTTTTCCTTGCGGATGCTGGAGTCATTGAGCTTCTCGAAGCGAGCCATGGTGGGCATGTACCACGAGCCGCCCCACTGCAAGCGTGCTATGTCGTAGGCAGGACGGAGGACAGCCTTGTCGTTCCACATATTCCACTTATAGCCCCACCATTCAGTACCGTCGTCAAAGGTACCCCAGAGGCAGGCGGTCTCATTCTCAGGCACGGCGCCGTAGAAACTGAGCTCCTTCGTGCCGCCCCAGCAGTAGTAGCTGCCTCTCTCCCATGGTGCCGAAGCTCCCACGTTGCAGCACGCCCACTTGCCGGCTGCGCCCATGTCGATAACGTGAGGATGCTGGGTGTCGGGGCAGTAGCCGTACATCACGGCCTCGTCGGGCTTGGGCTTGGGTACGCAGACTATGGGGCGGACGTTATTGCTGTAAAAAGGTTCGTCTCTTCTGCCCCTTAAATACGAATAGTCAACCTGGGCCTTTGCCGGGTCATACCACGTGGCTATGGAATAATATATGTATCCGCTGTATTCTTTCCAGTCTTCTATCCACTTGCCACCTTGATAATAGCCCCATTCTTTTTCGGTCTTGTATTGGGAGGTGTAATAGGATGTCATGTGATCGCTGTCTGCATGCATATACAGCACCCTGCCGTTGGTGCCTGTGATTTTCCTCACACTTTGTCCTCCCACTTCCGTCCATTCGTAGGGGAGGTCAAGCAATGCCCTGAACTGGTCATCGGTGGGCATGCACCATGTGTTTCCCCATGTCATGTATGCCACGTCATATTCGGTCTGCGAGATGTCGTCGCCGATGTTCTTTACGGCGGGGTATCCTGCCGCCTCATCGCGGTGGGGATAATTGTCCCAACGGCAGCTGTAACCGTAGGGATGAAGCACAGGGTCTCCCCATACGCATTGTTCGCCTTTTTCCCAGGGCAGCGAGCCGCCCATGTTGCAGCACGCCCACTTGCCGGCAGAGCCCATGTCGATAACATGTGGATGGAATCTGTCGGGGCAATAGCCCATGGCCACTGCGGCATCCTCGGTCTTGATTATGTTGATGGCGGCCACCACATCGACGATGTCTATGGTGCCGTCCCGGTTCACGTCGGCCGTGGCGATATACTTGGCGTCGCCGGCCATGCCACTGATTATTGCCGCAATATCTTTGGTGTCCAACGCTCTGTCTTTGTTGACATCGGCATTCATCCAATTTTGCGCTTTTGCCGACTGCATGGCAATCGCAAGGAAGGACAGGAATAGAATCTTTATAGTTTTCATATTACTTCACGAGTATTTTTTTGCCGTTGATGATATAGATTTGAGGGGTGAGGGGTGAGTGTGAAGAGTGAGTGTGAGCCCTTCCCTGCAGGTCGTAAATCTTTGAATTTTGAGAGTTGAGATTTGAAATTTCTGTGCTGATTATGCCTTCGGGTTCTGTCACGGTGATATCGAAGGTCAGGGACTGGGCATCTTTGCCGACACTCTCTGCATTGGAGGAGCGCACGGATTGCACTTCACACTGGTAGGTGCCTGCCTGCTCGCAGGCTTTCACGGGGATACGGAGCAGTTCGCCGTCAGGCAGGGGGGTATTGTTGAGATTGTAGAAGACAAACAGATAGGTGTTGTCCTTAGTGCGTCTCCATTCCATGTCATGCCATTCCATGGCGCTGCCCTTGCTAATGGATGCCACGCTTACCTCAAATCCCTGGGGCAAGGCCATGCTTAGCTGTAATGCCACGGCATTGTCTGCGGCCTCGTTGGCAAGGACTATTTCGATATTTGAGCTTGCCTCTACGTCAATGGCTGATGTGCTTAGTTTTTGTGCTACTGATGCGACAGTGCACAGGGACATGATTAGCCCGAACAGATAGTATTTTTTCATAGTGTAGTGGTTTATAACAATTCTATCAGTTTGTCGACGTCCTCGGGGTTGGTGGCCCACGAGGTGGCGAGGCGTATGGTCACCTTGTCGCCGCGAGGCGGCTCCCACTCGCCGTAGGTGATGTGGCGCTTGAGCTCTTCGGCTTGCTGAAGAGAGATTTCGATAAACTGCTGGTTGGTGGGGGAGTCCACAGGCTGTGTGTAGCCTTTGGCCAGCAGGGCTTGCTTCAGGCGCATGGCCTCACGGATGGCGTGTCTACAAATATTATAATAAGGTGTGTCGGTGAGGCTGTCGCCGTCCAGCAGCGTGTCGAACTGCAGGGCCGCTACCCAGCCTTTGGCCAGCAGGGCTCCGTGGCGCTTGATATGCGAGAAGAAGCGGTCGGCACGTTTGCCGTCGGGGAATACCACAGCCTCGCCGAACATGGCTCCGCACTTGGTGCCGCCGATGTAGAAGGCGTCGCAGAGGCGGGCGATGTCGCCGAGTGTGACATCTGTATCGTCTGCAGCGAGGGCATAGCCAAGGCGTGCGCCGTCAAGGTAGAGGGGGATGTTGTGCTTACGGCATACTGCGCTGAGCTGCTCTAGCTCGCTGAGGGAGTAGAGGGTGCCGTACTCGGTGGGGTGGGTGATATAGACCATGCCCGGTGGTACGATGTGCTCCCAGTTGGGGTCGGCATAGTAGTTGTTGACATAGTCATCGACCTGCGCAGCGGTTATCTTGCCGTCGCGGGACGGGAGATTGAGCACCTTATGGCCGGTGAACTCTACGGCTCCCGACTCGTGGATGGCTATGTGGGCGCTGTCGGCAGCGAGGACTCCCTCGAAGCTGCGTAGCAGGTAGTTGATGACAACCATATTGGTCTGTGTGCCACCGCAGAGAAAATAGACGGCAGCATCGGGGCGCTGGCACAGAGCTCGTATCTTCTCTCGGGCAGAGAGGGTGATGGCGTCGGTGCCGTAGCCGTCGAAGTGTTGCCCTTGCGTCTGGGCGAGGCGCTCCAGTATGAGGGGGTGGCAGGTGCTGGTGTAGTCGCTATCGAAGTGCATTTGCTTTTATTCTTTTTATGAAGGCGGTGAGGCGGTCAGCGTCTTTATTGTCGATAATGTCTATGAGGCCCTTGAGCTCTTCGCGTATCTTGCTGACCTGCGGACCGGTGTTGGGATTGAAGAGTATCTCGCGCAGCAGAGTCTCGTCTTCGTTGAGCACTCCCTTGGCTATGGCCATGTGGCGCTTGAAGGTGGTGCCCGGCGCGTCCTGCGGTTTCATGACGGCAGCGAACACAAAGGTGCTGACGAAGGGGATGCTCAGCGAGTAGGCTACTATCTCGTCGTGCTCCAGGAAGGAGTACTCGCAGATATGCAGGCCGAGTTTCTGGTAGAGGTCCTTGAAGAAGATGCGCCCCATATAGTCGCCATCGGTGATGATGATGGCGTTCTCATTGCTCAGCGCACCGAGGTTGGCGAAGGTGGGGCCAAACATGGGGTGGGTGCTGACGAAGGGATGGCCGCACTGCTTGTAGTAATCGAAGAAGTCGGTCTTTACGGACGCTATGTCGCTCAGTATGCAGTGGCTGGGCAGGTGAGGCTCCACCTGGCGGAAGACGTCGAGGGTGTGCTTGAGCGTCACGGCGTTGATAACGAGGTCGGGCTGGAAGGCGTCAATCTCGTCCATCGAGGTAAAGCGCTGGGTGTTGTACATAAAGCGCAGCCGCTTGGCGTCGATGTCAAACACTGCTGTCTCATGCTCAAAGCTGAGCAGGTCAACGAAGAATGAGCCCATCTTGCCGGCTCCAAGAATCAGGATTTTCATTTATGAATGGTTATTGGTTATAGGTTATTGGTTATAGGTTATTGGTTATAGAATGGTTATAGACGGCTTTCAAACGAAGATTTGAGTCCTGACATCATCTTTGCTATGTTGATAATATCTTCACGAATGGATAAGAAAGTCTCTTGTTCGATGTAGTTAAGGTCAACGCCGAGCTGAAGCTGCGAATAGACTTCCATCAAAGAACCATAAGAGATTTCTATAAAGTGTATCTTTTCGCGATAGGAGCTACGTGCGCTGCCTTCAGCAAGGTTAGAGGAAATAGAAATGGCGGCTCTTCTTATCTGGTCGCCCAGTGCGTAAGTTTCTTCTTTGGGCAAATGTTTCTGCGCAATATATATTTCTTTAACGAGATTTCTTACTGCTTGATATACGTTAAGAGTCTCAAAGGAAAAGTTATGCTCTGTTATCATAATATATTTAGTAAAAAATCTATAACCTCTAACCAATAACCTCTAACCTCTATTTATAACTTCCATCTGCTGGCGCACACTCTCTTCGTGGATGTGCTCGAAGATATTCTTCACGCACTCGGGGGCTATGCCGAGCAACGAACCCTGAGCGCCGCGCTTGTCGAGAATCTCGGTATAGCGCTTGGGCTGCACGATGGTCATGCCTTTCTCTTTCTTGTATTCGCCCATCTTGCGCGAAATACGCATGCGGCGGGCCAACAGCTCGATGAGGTCGTTGTCCACCTCGTCAATCTTCTTACGCAGCGAAGCGAGGTCCTCAGTGAGATCAACCTTTTCGCGAATCACAAGCATGGAGAGGATGTAGTCGAGGATGTCGGGTGTCACCTGCTGGGCGGCGTGGGTGGTTGCATCGTCGGGTGAGCAGTGGCTCTCAACGAGCAGTCCGTCGAAGCCGAGGTCCATAGCCTGCTGGCATAGGGGAGCGATGAGGTCGCGGCGTCCGCCGATATGGCTGGGGTCGCAGCATATTGGCAGTGCGG
>JAFZUB010000202.1 GCA_017618515.1 Bacteroidaceae bacterium | reverse complement strand
GGGCTATAGCTTCTGCGGCTGGGGCGATGTGCCTGCCACGATGCCAGCCCATAGTGTTGATTTGTACGCCATCTGGTGCGTAAACTCCTATGAGGTGCGCTATAAGGTGAACAATGAAGTAGTCCACACCGAAATGGTGGCCTATGGCGCTGCGCTGCCCGACTACACTCCCGACGAGGTGGAGGGCTACAGCTTCTGCGGCTGGGGCGATGTTCCTGCTACGATGCCGGATCACGATGTTGAGTTGACCGCCCAGTACTGCGTCAACTCCTATGAGCTGAAGTATATCGTTGAGGGCGAGACTGTCTTCACTTCCCAAGTAGCCTACGGCGCTTCTCTGCCCAACTTTGTGGCCCCGGTGATTGACGGCTACGTGTTCCTCTACTGGGAGGGCGAGGAGTATGACACCATGCCTGCTCATGCCGTCACCTATACTGCCCACTATGTGAAGAAAGGCGATGTGAACCTTGATGGCTACATCAACACTGCTGATGTGGTGGCTGTGTACAGCTACATCATAAGTGGCGATGAGTCGGGCGTCGATAGGGATCGTGCCGATGTCAATAACGATGGCTATGTTAACACTGCCGATGTAACAGCTATCTATTATATCATCACCTACGGGAATTAGGAGTTAGGAGTGATGAGTAGGGTAAGTCTTTTCGCATTGATGCTGATGGCCGCTGTGGCGGCGATGGCTGACGTGGTGACGGGCATAAGTTCCACCACCAAGTATCGCATTGAGTCGCTTTACTTCCTCGGTAGTAGTGCCGCCATTGGTGATTACCACGATGTCAACTCTCCGCTCTGCATGACCATGGACGAGGCTGCATATAATGCCGACTGTTGGTGGTACTTCGTGGAGCAGGGCAACGGCACTGGTCAGTATGCCCTAAAGAACGCTTCCACTGGTGAGTATATCACCCTCGACGACCAATACACCAATAGTCCCCAGATACTGCGCTATGCCCACTTGTCGTCCTACATTGAGGGCGAGGCGTCGCTATGGTATATCTGCAACACTACCTCCTCCGAAGATGACAGCGAGATATTCTATTTCCAGAGTGTTAGCAGCAGCAACTTCTTCTTCAATGTCCGCGTTGGCACCTATGTGCTGGGAGCCTACAGCAAGAGCGGCATACCCTACGGTCCCAACGAGACATTCAATCTCTACGACTCACAGGGTAAGCAGTTCCACACCGGTGGTAGCGACCCCGGTCCTGGTCCTGGTCCCGTAGATCCTACTCCTGTTGACAGCACACAGGCCGAGCCCATCGAGGGCAAGGTACTCTTCGTCTACCGCGCCGACGGTAGGGTAGAGGCAGTGCCCGAGCAGTATATCGAGAGTCTCGACGGAGCAGAGAATGACAATGGTCAATGGTCAATGGTCAATGGTCAATTCTCAATAACAACTAAGAACTCCGGCCCCACATTCACCTACCAGGACTACGAAGTGGACTCTCTGTCCTGCACAGCTCCCGAGCTGCCAGCCTTCAATAGCTTTAAGATAAACAACAAGTTCAACCGCCATGTGGTGGAAGATGCAATAGGAGTGTTTGACGAGGATACCCTCATCACTCTCAGCGTGATAGGTATCGGCAAGACACTCCGTCCGTCGTTTAAGCTCGACGATAATGTGCAGGCATGGATAGGCGACTCGCTGCAACACAGCAAGGTCACTCGCGTACGTTTTGACAAGGATGTCGTTTACACCGTAGCACGTGCTGGCGAGACCATACTGCGCCGTACATATAAAGGCGAATATGCCATCAGGCCCTACGGTCGTGATGTCAAGGTGAGCGTGGACTTCGCCACCGACCACTCCACCGCCGCATACCAGGTGCCCATCATATATGTCACTACCGACGACGGCACCAGCATCACATCAAAGTCTTACTACTGGAACGGCAAGATATCCATCGATGGCGGAGGCGCTTTCCCCGATCTGCCAGAGACTCCTATGCAGATAAAGGGACGCGGCAACACTTCGTGGACTTCTTCCGGCAAGGCACCCTACCACTTTAAGTTCGACACCGCCACCAAGGTGCTGGGACTTAAGAAAGGCAAGCACTGGAACCTTATCGCCAACGCGCAGACACGCTCCATGACCAGCAATGCCGTGGCCATGAAGATGGCGCAGCTGGTTGAGACGGCTGGTGCTAACCATGAGATACCCATCGAGCTATACATCAACGGCGAGTATCGTGGCTCTTATAACCTCACCGAGAAGGTCGGACTCTCCAACAACAGCATCGACCTCGACGACGAGAGCTATGCTGT
The DNA here is from genome assembly GCA_017618515.1 of Bacteroidaceae bacterium. The sequence continues at coordinate 1,438 of JAFZUB010000202.1, read as the reverse complement.
GATGCTCGAGCTCGACAGCTACTACGACGAGGTCTATAAGTTCAGAGACAAGACCTACAACCTGCCAGTCAACATCAAGGCTCCTGACTTCAGCGAAGGCACCACTCCGCTCACCCAGACCATGATACAGGATCGCTTTAACCTCGCCACAGAGGCCCTCAAGCGCAAGGACGAATATCTCGATGTTTACTACGACCTCGACTATCTGGCGCGCTATCTCTTCGTCACCGACTATACCGCCAACGTCGAGATAATGCACCCCAAGAGCACATTCCTATACAACGCCAATCTCATGGACACCAGTTCACCCTTTGTCTATGGCCCTGTGTGGGACTTCGACTGGGCATTCGGCTACTCCGAAAACCGCGACTATTTCACCGCTCAGTCCACGCTCAACTTCTGGGCACGCACTGGTGATACTGTCGGCTTTGCATGGTCTAAAGACCTGCGCTACTGCGACGAAAGAGTGGACAAGATATACTACAATCTCTGGCATGACTTTATCTACAATGGCAGCCTTGACGAGCTCATCGATTACTGCGACGACTACTACAACTTCGCCGCCCCGTCGTTCACACACGACAACACCAGATGGCGCCATGGCGATGCCAAGACCTATGCCACCGTCACCACCAGTTCCAAGACCTGGCTCCGCAAGCGTGCCGAGTATATCTACAACTTCCTCAGCAATACCTTGGGCTACGCCGACAAGGACTATCTGAACAATGGTGGCAATCCCCTCATCGGCGATGTCAACGACGACGGCAGCATCACAACCTCCGATGTGGTGTGTGTCCTCAACTATATACTCAATCTGCCCAACGAGGAGTTTGAGTTTGACCAGGCCGACACCGACAAAAACGGCATCATTACTGTGGCCGACATCATCAATGTGCGCAACCTTATTGGTAGCGGCAGTAGCGGTGGCGGAGGCGGCGGAGGCGGCATCCTCTATAGTAGTAGGTTCTACGGCTTGCCCGAGGCAACAGCCGCTATCACCACCGGTTCTGTGAGCTACAGCGCCGAGAGCGTGAGCATACCGCTCACCATAGCTGTTGAGGAGGGCAGCTACAGCGGCCTCCAATTCGACATCTCCATCCCCGAGGGCATGACCATCGACAATCTCGACATCAGCCGCTCCATCCCCGACTTCGATGTGGAGATTCACGACCTTTCCTCGGTTTCCCCCATAGAGGGGGGACGGAAGGGTGATCTCTATCGTGTTTCCCTCTACTCCAGCGCCAAGCACAAACTGCCTATCGGCCGCTGCGATCTCACCCTCGAATTAGGCAAAAATAATGGTCAATGGTCAATGGCCAATGGTCAATTATTAAAGGCTTCCCTTTCCAACGTCCTCTTCTCCACCTCTCTGGGTGAAGACGAGCGTAGCGGCAGCCGCACAGCCACCTTCACCTCTGAGGAACTCACAGGTATCAAT
>JAFZUB010000201.1 GCA_017618515.1 Bacteroidaceae bacterium | reverse complement strand
TTGCCTCCCTCCCCTCACGCAGCTTGGGCCACCCTACAACAACTGCCGCCAGCATACTCACGCTGGCAGCAGCAATTATATAATGCATTGTATTGAAAGGCAACTCGGCAAGCTCAGCCACAGCGATGCCGACCATAAGGGGAAGGAGCAACAGAGTGAGGGGTGACTCCTCCACTATGCGCCCGAAAGGCTTAGGACATTGAACATTGAGCATTGACCATTGAGCATTGAACATTGAACATTGACGCTTCGCTCTAGACTCTATCCTCTAGACTCTAGACCCTTTCAGGATATCTATCTCCTTCAGGGGGTCGGCAGCCTTGAACACGGCACTGCCAGCAACGAGAACATCGGCGCCTGCCTCGACAAGGGTGCGAACGTTGTCGCGGCATACACCACCGTCCACCTCGATGAGAGTCTTCAGGTTGCGGCGGTCTATCATCTCACGCAGACGTTTCACTTTTTCCACGGTTTCATCGATGAATTTCTGCCCTGCGAAGCCAGGGTTGACGCTCATAAGCATCACGACATCGGCCTCGGTGAGGACATCCTCCACCATGCATACGGGGGTGCTGGGATTGAGGGTGACACCTGAGAGCATGCCTTCTTTCCTAATCTGATTGAGCAGACGATGGAGATGGATGGTGGCCTCCTGGTGCACATTCATCACCTTGGCACCGAGGGCCTTGACTTGCGGTACAAATTTCTCAGGCTCCACAATCATGAGGTGGACATCGAGAGGCTTCTCGGCCACGCGCGCCATTGCCTGCATCACAGGAAAGCCGAACGAGATATTAGGAACAAAGACGCCGTCCATTACGTCGAGGTGATACCAATCACAGTTGCTCTGGTTGAGCATACGGATGTCGCGCTCAAGATTGGCAAAGTCGGCGGAGAGCAGCGACGGGGCGATAAGGGGAGAGGGCATGGGAATGGGGATTTAGGAGTTAGGAGTTATTTAGGTGAATGATTGCTGCGGATTTCGGCTCGTCGAGGGTGATGGTGATGCCTTTGGTGAGCAGATCTGCTCCGTCGATTTCCACAGTTTGCTTTGTGTCTTCATTATATAGGCGATAGCAGGTGCCACTCTTTGCATAAGGGATCTGCACGGTGTAGGTCGCCTCGGCACAATTCTCTTGACGGAAGGCTTGCACCACACTCTCGTCAGTGTCGCGGTCGTGGTAGGCAAAGACGGTCCAGCCGGAGGTATCGTCCTTGCTGTGGTAGGGAGTCAGAACATAGAAGTCCTTCGTCAGCAGATGGCTGTAGCGCCTCCACTCACCAATGGTGGCACGAACACGGTCATAGTCGAGTGTCTCATCGTGGGTGAAGCTAAGGGCGAGGTTGTAGATGGGGAGCCATGAGACACGGACACAATAGACGGAGTTGCCACCGCGCGTCATGGGGTCCAGTTCGTTGACGGCCTCGCGAGTGCAGGAGCCGTGGAAAGGAATCCATTTGTTGAAGGTGGAACTCATAGCAAGCCTTAGCGCCGTGGTGGTGCGGTCGGCGTCGCTGCGCATAAACGGCAGGCTACGGCGGAGCGACTCGATGTCGTTGCGGCCACCGCCAGAAGCACAGTTGTCGATATATGTACACTTGTTGTTGGCAGCGCAGTAGGCCAAGATGCTGTCCCACAGGGCATAGTGACCCTGGATGGCCTTATTCTCCGTGATGCCTGTACGCGGCAGATTGGTCTGCTCCTCTTGACGTTTGTCCTGCAGGGGCCACGTGGTGCCTGGGTCGCTGTTGTTGTCCTCGCGGAAGAGGTCAACGGCGTTCTCGTCCATCACCTTGGTGATGCGATGGAGGGTCCACCGCAGGCAGTCGGGATTGCCAATATCGTTGGTGATAACACCGTGCCCGTTGGAGATAGCCCACTCGGGATTGTAGCCGTAGTTCTTGACAAGGGCGTCCACCATTGTCACGCGCTCAGGCTCGAACCACATCAGCACCTTCATGCCTGCCTTGTGGCACGCCTCGTTGCACTCGCGCAGTGTGTGGCCCGGCCACTTGATGGTGTCGAGCTCCCACGAGCCTACCGTGCCCCACCAGTTGGTGGGAACGGTGCGCCCTGCGGGGTCGAAGTACCAGCCCGCGTCAAACCAACGGAAGTCGAGCTTCACTCTCTCACGGATGATGCGGGTTAGGGTGCGCTGCCATGTGAAGTAACACTCGGAGATGCTGCCATCGGAGTTGGGCAGTCCCGTGTCGGCAGAGAAGGGAGCCGTAGCAAAGGGCTGGATTGGGTCGCCAGCAGCATTGGCGCGCGGCATATTATACTTCTGAAACCACTCGCGCCACAGGTTGGTGGCATCGTCGGCGTTACGTCCGCTGTAGGGCAGCATCACCACCATTGCCGTACGCACCTTCTCACCCGGCATCAGCACAGAGCGGAAGCCGTTGCAGTTCTGCGCGGTGAAACGTGTGGTGCTGCCTCTGCCAATGAAATCGGCCTTCCATGTGCCTGCCCAGCCGAGGGCAATGAGTGTGCCGCCGTTGCCGTGGACGAGGTCGATGTATGGAAACGACACATGAGTGGCGCGTCCGCCGTCGGAACGGAAAGACACGGTATCCTTCTTCAGCGAGTGCTCGTAGGGCGCATACTGGTTGACATGGTCACCGAGGCATCCGCGCACCACAGGATTAGCTCCCACAAAACTGAGGTCGGCAGAGTTGACCTGCTCCAACACATGGCTGGGCCGGGTGCCAATATTCTCAAACCAAACAGTATACTCCACCTGGCCGTACTCCTTGCAGAAGGTTGCCTCCACGCGTATCTGCACCTCGTTATCGAGGCGATAGAAGAAGGTTGCCTGCTGGCCAGTGGGTGTGGCATTGCTGTTGAAACGCTCGACGGGCAACTTGCCAAGACCGTGGTAGGTCTTACCATTGTAGGTGAAAGAAATGGGTGTGGTGAGGGAGGTGCAGATGGTATGGTAGAGCTTCTCGCCTCGCTTGATAGCCAGATTGCCGCGCTCCGCAGCCGTCACATGTAGTGACATCTGCGCAAACAGCAACAGAAGCCAAAATAATGTACTATTTGACAATTTACAATTTAACAATTTACTATTTACTATTTATATACAATTTAGCTATTTAGTTATTTACTGTCTTTAGATTGTTAAGGAAGAACTCGCTGATACGCGTGAAGAGATGCATGCGCGTGTTGCCGCCGTAGATGCTGTGGTTGCGGTTGGTGTAGAGCTGCATCTCAAACTGCTTGTCGGCCTGCACGAGAGCCTCGGTGTATTCGTAGGTGTTGCGCACATGCACATTGTCGTCAGCCAGTCCGTGGCACACGAGGAGCTTGCCGTGGAGATTGGGCACGCGGCTGATGGCGTCGTCGCTATAGCCAGTATTCTCCTGCGGGGTACGCATGTAGCGCTCGGTATAAACAGTGTCGTAGAAGCGCCAGCTGGTGGGCGGTGCCACTGCCACACCGCACTTGAACACGCCGCGTCCCTCGCTCATACTCATCAGAGTGTTGAAGCCACCGTAGCTCCAGCCCCAGATGGCAATATTATCTTTGTCCACATAGGGCTGCTGGCCGAGCCAGATGGCAGCCTCCACCTGGTCCTTGCTCTCCAGCTGACCGAGATGC
>JAFZUB010000200.1 GCA_017618515.1 Bacteroidaceae bacterium | reverse complement strand
TCTTAGACAACAGATTCATCAGGGTAGATTTTCCCACATTCGTATAACCTACCAATGCCACACGAATCAGTCGGCCACGATTCTTCCTTTGTGTGGTTTTCTGTGTATCTATTTCTTTCAGACGTTGCTTGAGAAGAGCCATACGATTGCGGATGATTCGCTGGTCCATTTCCAACTGCGTCTCACCCGGTCCGCGCAGTCCCACCGAGCCCTTTCCACCGCCCGAACCAGAGCCGCCGCCTTGTCGTTCCAAGTGTTTCCAGAGTCGTTGCAGTCTAGGGAGCATATAGCGATACTGCGCCAGCTCTACCTGTGTCTTGGCATTGGCCGTCTGCGCCCGCATAGCGAAGATATCTAATATCAGCGTTGTGCGGTCGAGAATCTTCACTTTTAACTCCTTCTCAATATTACGAAGCTGGCGAGCAGACAGTTCATCATCGAATATCACCATACCCACCTCGCGTTCAGCCTCGGCCTCCGCCTCGATATATGCGCGTATCTCCGCCAGCTTGCCAGAGCCGACATAGGTAGTGGTGTTGGGGCCCTCGGCACGCTGGGTGAAGCGCTTCACGGTGCGAGCCCCTGCCGTCTCGGCCAGAAACTCCAGTTCGTCGAGGTATTCGGCAGTCTTACGCTCATCCTGCCGCGAGGTGACGATAGCCACCAGCACGGCAGTTTCCGCTTGCGCCTCAGAGATGATGAATTCTTTCAAAGAGTGAGGAGTTAGGAATTAGGAGTGAGGAGTTAGGAGTTACTTCACCTGAATCACCAGATAGCGGCTCACGCTCCAGAAGGAGGCGGGATCAATGATGCGCAGCGTGTAGGTCTTGTCGTCATTCTTGTCGAGCGAGTAGCTGCCCTTGGGGTGAGTGGTAAGCAGCTTAGCCGACTTGGAGCCCAGAGGGATAGTCCTCACATTGCGCACGTCAATCTCGGTGAAGTAGCTGAGATTGACGCTCTGAGTGAGCACATCGCCACGCTTGAGGATGTTGTGGTCCTTCAGCTCGCGCTTGGTGCCGAACACATACCACGCCTTGTTGAGATCCCTGTCTTGCTGACTGATAGTGCGTGCCTTGGCCTCATTGGCCTGAGTCAGATTAGCCTTGTCGTTGCTAAGATTGCTAATCTCCACTGCCTGCTGCTGAATCTTCACATCGCGCTCAGCCAGTTCGGCTGTGAGTCGCTCTATCTGCTGCGACTTATCGTTGAGCTGTGCCTGCAATGACTCGATAGTCTGTCGCAGGTTCTGTGCATTGATATTGCTATTCTTCAGCTGCTTCTCCAGTTGGGTGATGCGCTCCTGGTTGAGCTGCATGGTGCGCTGGATGAAAGCCATCTGCTCACGAATATCGTTGGCAGCAGAGCCCTCTACTCCACCCTGCTTGAGGGCGTTGATGCGTCCCTGAGCCTCCGTTATCTGGTTCAGGCCATCCTGAATGTCATTGACCGTGCCAAGCAGGTTGTTAATCTCGGCATCCTTCTGATTGATGATACGGCTCACCGAGTCGCCATCCACAAGATTCTGCTTCTTAGCCTCTTGTCCGCATGAGGACAGGAGCATAGCACAAATAGCTAAGTAAAATAATTTTTTCATGATTTTCGATTTTTATATTTAATCATTGTTTGAACCAATAACTATCACAAACTCCCCTCTGGGCTCGTTGGCTTGGAAGTGGGCTATCGCCTCGGCCATAGTGCCGCGTACCACCTGTTCGTGCACCTTGCTAATCTCGCGGCACACAGCCACCGGTCGGGTATCGCCCATCACCTCGGCCATCTGCGTCAGCGTCTTCAGCACGCGGTAGGGACTCTCATATATTACCACTGTGCGCTGCTCGGCAGCCAACTCGCGCAGGCGCGTCTGGCGTCCTTTCTTCTGTGGCAGGAAGCCTTCAAAGACAAATCTGTCGCACGGCAATCCGCTTGCCACCAGTGCAGGCACCAGAGCTGTAGCACCAGGGAGGCACTGCACCTCCACGCCCTGTCTCACACACTCTCTGGCGAGCAGGAAGCCGGGGTCGCTGATGCCCGGTGTGCCCGCATCGCTGACGAGAGCCATCGTCTCGCCACCCTTCAGGCGCTCCACCAATGCGTTGACCGCCTTGTGCTCGTTAAACTTGTGGTAGCTCTGCAGCGGACGGTGGATGTCATAATGCTTCAGCAGGACCGCGGACGTACGGGTGTCCTCGGCCAGGATAAGATCCGCCTCCTTCAGCACACGCAGTGCACGCAGCGTGATATCCTCAAGATTGCCAATAGGAGTAGGTACGATATACAGCATGCGGCAAAGATACAAATAAATTGAGAATTGAGAATTGAAAATTGAAAATTATTAGTACTTTTGCATCGAAATTAATGTTTAAACTCTCGAACTATTACATATCATGAAGCCCATAACCTTTGATTCCTTCATCCGCTCCGCGCTTATCTTGGCCGGCATAGTGGTGGCAGTGCTGATAATAGACTATCTGAGCGTGGTGCTCGTGCCATTCTTCGTGGCATGGTTTTTGGCCTATCTTGTCAATCCCGTTGTTGACTTCTTTCAGTACAAACTGAAATTCAAATTCCGCATCCTGGCCATCATCGCCACCCTGCTGCTCATCGGCGGCATCATCACTGGTTTGGTGCTACTGGTTATGCCCTCGGTGACCGAGGACTTCCACCGCTTCGTGAAGATAGTGGACAACTACCTCAAGCACAAGTCGTACGACAGCCAGATTGAGAACTTCATCGCGCAGTATTTCAGTCAGGTCGATATCAGCAAGTTGCTCCATGACGGACAGTTTGTAGACCTTCTCAAGACCGTTATGCCCCGCATGATATCATTCCTGCAGCATACTGCCGGCATTATCATAAGCATCTTCTCGTGGGGTATCGCCGTGTTATACTTCTTCTTCATCCTTTACGACTATGAACGCATCGCGCAGGGCTTCCATAAGATGGTGCCACGCCGCTACGCCCGCTTCATCGCACAGCTCACCACTGACCTTCAGAACGGTATGAACGCCTACTTCCGTGGGCAGTTCCTCATCTCGCTGTGCGTAGGCATACTCTTCTGCATCGGCTTCACCATCATCAACTTCCCACTGGCCATACCCATGGGTCTGCTCATCGGCGTGCTGAGCTTCATTCCCTATCTCCACGCACTGGGCCTCATACCCGCGTTGCTGCTATGCATACTCAAGAGCGCCGAGACGGGGCAAAACTTCTGGCTCGTGGCAGCAGGGTGCGCCGCCGTCTTTATCATCGTGCAGATAATACAGGACGCCATCCTCACTCCGCGCATCATGGGCAAGGCCATAGGGCTCCCACCCTACCTCATTCTGCTTTCGCTCAGTGTGTGGGGCTATCTGCTCGGCATCATCGGCATGATTATCGCTCTGCCGCTCACCACGCTGCTCGTATCCTATTATAAAAGATATATAGTAAAGAGCGAAGCCTGATAGCTTCGCTCTTTACTTATTATTTACTATCGTTCCTTAACGAACTACTATCTTTTGTTGGTTGATGATATATATGCCCTGCGGCAGGGTGATGGTCTCGCGACCGCCGGTGAGGTGGTACAGACGATATACTCTGCCGTCAACACCATACACAGGCACCACGGTGTCGGTCGTGCTGCTGAGTGTGACGCCGTTGCCATCCTGCCCTACTACTGCCACAGCACTATTGATACCTGTGAGT
>JAFZUB010000199.1 GCA_017618515.1 Bacteroidaceae bacterium | reverse complement strand
TTTGCTGCGCAGACCGAAGTTCCAAGGCGAGTTGGAAGTTACCTGCCAATCGGTGTCGCCATACGTCTTGGCCTCCTCAGCGGAGAAGTCCTTGTGGGTCCACACCTCATTCATCTTAAGAGCATAGACCAGTGGGCCACGCTCTACCGTAACACTGCCGCCATACCAGCGACTGGTAGTAATCTCCATTGGCAGAGCAAGGCGTACCTTATCGCCGTCCTGCCATGTGCGCTCTACCTTTATCACACTGCCAGCAGCAGTCTTGATGTCGGCAGTATCACCGTTGACAACTACAGCAGCATCTTTGCACCATCCCGGGATACGAAGATAGAGAGGAAATGCGGCTGCTTTCTTAATCTTGATTTCCATTTCCACTGCCTCTCCAAAGGGATAGTCAGTCTGTTCGTTGATAGTAACGCCTGTGCCATCTGGCAGCTGAGTGCTGACATGGCACGGGGCATAGACCAGAGCAGCCAGGCCGCCATCTTCACTGGCGTACCAGAGATTCTGAGTGAGCTTTGGCCACCCTTGGTGCATGTTGCACAGACAGCACGCATAGCCGTTGAGGGTGCCAAAGAGAATGTCGTTGTCATCGTGGGGCGTGCTGAAATTGCGCCATTTCTTAGTCGCTTCTACTTGGTTGGTCTGCTGATAGTACTGTCGTGCAGTGAAATCGTCATTAGCCTGTGTGGGCAATGCGTTGTATGCCACGCGCTCCAGACGGTCGGCCCACTGTCCATCGCCCGTGATCTCCAGCATAGACTCGAAGGAGAACATTGCCTCGACTGCTGTACAGAACTCCGACCCTGTGGTTGGCTCGCCAAAGCGCAGCAACTCATCGCCACCCCATAGGCCAGTGGGCAAGCCAATCGTTGTACGCATATCGTTCATGGCTTTCTCCACAGCACGCAGACAATTCTTATCTCTGCTACGCTGATAATAAACCACAGGTTCCTTCAATCCTTGGCCCAGATTCACACAATGTAACGAGTGCTGACGACTCAGATGGTTTTGATTTAGAAAGATATCAGTCCAGTTGAGTGTCTGTTTGTGAATTAGCTCGGCCAGGTCAAGCAGGAACTCATCGCCCGTTATATTGTATAGCCACAATACCACCTGCGTATTATCGCCCGCTCTCTGTTTGGGCCAGTAAGTCCAGCGATCCAGCGGAGTGCCAGGCAGTTCCTTCAACTGATAGCGAAAATAATTGGTCATTAAAGTGATGACCCGCTCGTCGCCTGTAGCCATATAGTATTGCTGTAGGACCTTTAGCATTACCATTCTTGGCCACCAGTCAAGTGACGGACTACGCTGTATGCCTTCCTCATATGGGCGATCCTCAAGCGGACCAAACTGACCGCTTTCTTGCTGAGAGTTCAGAGCCCACTCAACCCACGGCTTCGCCTTGGTTTTAAGGGCAGAATCGTCTAGGATGTAGGCTAACGGCAGCAAGCCGTCCAACCAATAAGGTCCTCGCTCCCATGAGTCGCCGTCACCGCCCAGCCAACAATTGCGTGGGCCGCACACTTGTGGATAGATTTCATCAAGATGCCCAGTAAGACCATTGGCTTGGCGCTTGAGCTGTTCCAACAGCCACCCGTCAGCTTTGATTGCCCCAAGTGGCAGTTGTGAGAATTGTTTCTCCACTAATGGTGCGCGATTGAATATAGGCTTCACGCTGTTAGTGATGCCTCCCCCTTTGTTTGCCATCGCTGTCAATGCGATGGTCATCAGGCAATATATGGAAGCTAAGCGAATTTTGTTCATATCGTTATGGGTTTCTTGCTGTAGAAAAAAGGACGCGAATTGCGTCCTTACTTTCTTGAGCCTCTTGTCGGATTCGAACCAACGACCCCGAGATTACAAATCACGTGCTCTGGCCAACTGAGCTAAAGAGGCGGGTGGGCAAGCTTACTGCATCGCGCTGCTACAACCAACTACCCTTGCTGCGGTCAAGCCCTGGGGGATTCGAAGGGAGCTAGCCGTACAGCACTCGCCCGTGTTTAAGCTGTACCTTGCGGTTTAGCGGGTGCAAAAGTAGGTTATTTTTTTGTAATGGCAAAGAAAAAGTGACTTTTTTTGCCTCACGATGTTAACATGCATTCTTTATTACCAAGCTGGCCAGCGCAAGGCCGAATGATGCAGTGACATGCATCACTGTGCCATTAACTCTGCTCCCATCGTCATTTGACTGAATTGCTGCATGTGGCAACTCATCGGAGAATACGCAGAGAAACTTCTTGTCAGGATATTGTCCTTGACTTTTGAATCGTTTGCGCAGGGCGCGAGCCAGTGGATCTCCCTCTACCTTCCAGAACTCTGCCACCTTTATGCGCAGAGGGTCTGTCTTGAGGGCAGCACCCATAGAGGACACAAACATTGCATTCGTTTGGCACGCATTAAGAATGAGAAGCACCTTATCCTTGAGCGAATCGATGGCATCGATAATATAGTCGTAATTGTTGAAATCAAAGTCAACTGCCGAGTGCTCATTATAAGCCATCTGCATAGCTGTAATGTCTGCCTTGGGATTTATGTCAAGCAGTCGTTGGCGCAACACTTCCACCTTGGGTTTGCCAATCGTTGACACTGTTGCCATCAACTGGCGGTTGATATTGCTTTCACACACGCAGTCTGGATCAACAATAGTGAGACTGCCGATGCCTGAACGCACGAGACTCTCTGCGCACCAAGATCCAACACCGCCTACACCGAAGAGTATAACTCTCTTGCGGCCTAGGCGGTCCATGGCTTCGCAGCCCAACAGTAGTTTGGTGCGCTCAAAGATGTCGTTCATATTATCTCTTGCGCACGGGGTCGCAGGTTAGTCCTACGCCCAGTTTCTTGAATATCTTGCGGTCCACTTCGCTCAGCATCACGGTGCTGTGCACCTGACATCCTCGTAGCTCGGGCAGCTGCGTCAATGCGCGGCGACAATTATCGTCATGCTGACTGAGCACAGACAGCGCTATCAGAACCTCATCGGTGTGCAAGCGCGGGTTGCGGCCGCCCAGATACTCCACCTTAGTCTTCTGTATAGGCTCTATCATTACTTGTGGCAGCAATTTAATCTTATGGTCAATACCGCCTAGGTGCTTAACAGCATTTAGTATTAGTGCTGCGCTGGGGCCAAGCAGCGGGCTTTCGCCTGCCGTGATGAGTGTGCCATCTGCCAATTCTATGGCTGCAGCGTGCATGCCAGACTGTTCCTTTCGCTCACGGGCGGCAACGGTGCAGGCGCGGTCGTCGGTGGTTATCTTAGCTTGCTTGAACAGCAGGGCTATCTTGTTTACCTCGCTGTCGTTGGCATTGCCCATCGCCATCGTGTTGAGTGCGGTATAGTAGCGACGGATAATCTCGTCCTTTGAGGCCTGACAACAAACTTCGTCATCGCAGATACAGAAGCCCACCATATTGACGCCCATGTCGGTTGGCGACTTGTAGGGATTTTCTCCGTATATGCCCTCAAACAACGCATTGAGGACAGGGAATATCTCTATGTCACGATTGTAGTTGATCGCAATTTTATTGTAGGCTTCCAAATGGAACGGGTCAATCATGTTTACATCATCAAGGTCTGCAGTGGCAGCCTCGTATGCGATGTTTACAGGGTGCTTGAGTGGCAGATTCCATACGGGGAATGTCTCAAACTTGGCATAACCGGCCTCTATGCCACGCTTGTGCTCGTTGTAGAGCTGGCTGAGACACACAGCCATCTTGCCGCTGCCTGGGCCCGGTGCCGTCACTATGACAAGGGGACGGGTGGTCTCCACATAGTCGTTGCGGCCAAAACCGTCGTCAGAGTCGATGAGGGCCACGTTGTTGGGATAGCCGTCGATGGTGTAGTGATAGTACGCCTTGATGCCGAAACGCTCCAGTTTTTGGCGATAGAGGTCTGCAGAGTTCTGGCCGTTGTAGTGAGTAATGACTACAGAGCTAACCAGGAAGCCGCGCTTTTGGAACTCTGTGCGAAGACGCAGCACATCCTCGTCATAGGTAATGCCAAGGTCGCCACGAGTCTTGTTCTTCTCTATGTCAACGGCGCTAATAACAATCACTATCTCGGCAGAATCGCTCAGTTGCTTAAGCATGCGCAACTTGCTGTCGGGCTGGAATCCGGGCAATACGCGGCTGGCGTGGTGATCGTCAAACAACTTGCCACCCAACTCCAGATATAGTTTGTTGCCAAACTTAGCTATCCTCTCTTTGATGTGGCCAGACTGTATGGTCACATATTTTTCGTTATCAAAACCGATTTTCATATATACTCGATATTCTATGTCTGATGTGATTTTACCAAATATCCTCCGGCTCGGGACCACTATATACCCATTTAGGTACCCACTCCATGTAATCCCAGAGGAATGAGAGGTTTGTGTTTTCGAGCACTGACTTTACCCTCACATACCAGACCTCGTCGGGACTGATAGTGCCTTGGTACACAATCTTACGCATACGCAGATTGCCGGCATAGCGTGTGGTGTTACGCATGGACTCGGT
>JAFZUB010000198.1 GCA_017618515.1 Bacteroidaceae bacterium | reverse complement strand
TCCTCAATATCCCTTAACGCCCTCCGCCTCTACGGCCACCACGGCACAACAGAAAAAGAGCAAAAGGTCGGTTCTTGGTATGAAATAGACCTCACCATAGCCGCCGACATTAGCCCTGCCGCCCTCGAGCAAGATGACCTCCAGGGCACCATCGACTACTCAGCTGTCCTGCGCATCGTAAAGGACGAATTCGCCATCCCCAGCAAGCTGCTTGAACACCTTGCAAACAGAGTCGCCCACGCAATTCTGAGTTCTTTCGATAGGGCTCTCGCCGTCACCATCTGCGTACACAAAATCGCCCCTCCAATGCCCGGCAATATGCGTAGCGCTGCAGTGCAACTTACCATCTCAAAAGAAGAGCTATAACCCGTCCCGAATTTTTGCATTTTTGCTTCTTCATTCGCGCACTAAGCTGCCATTCGCTTTGTCGCATTATTGGCACATGCTGTTTGCAAAACTTATTTTTCTGTGAATTTCAACTGTAAAAAGACGTTAATGAGTGTTAAATACGACATTTAAACCATCTATTACTAGGCTAAAAAAAAAAAAAAGACTTATCTTTGCGCAGTTTTATTGAGCGCGCAATACGCGCGTACACATATATAAAATGAATATAAGCGCAAAGATGATTGCAAATACAACTTTCAAACTGGTCAGCCACAGCCGCAAACTACGTTGCGGTATGTTGCTGACCTTAATGCTGATTATGGGGCTGGCAGGCAACGCACAGAAGCTGGCCGTGAAGAACAACCTGCTCTACGACCTGACGCAGACTCCCAACATTGGTTTCGAGCTTGCCGTGAGCCAGAAGTGGACCGTTGGCATCAACTTTGGTTACAACCCTTGGTGGCACCACGCTGATGGCGGCCACACCTTCCCCTTTGGCAAGGGTGTAGCTCGTGCTGCCGATGATCGCGTGCAGTGGCGCCACTTCATCATTGCCCCCGAGGCACGCTATTGGTTCTGCTCCGTATTCGCAGGCCACTTCATCGGCTTCAACGCCATGGCTACCTGCTTCAACCACGGCAATGTGAAGTATCCTTTCGGGCTCTATCCCTCGCTCAAGGACTCACGCCGACAAGGCAAGGCGTTTGGCGTCGGTGCCTTCTACGGCTACTCATGGATTCTCTCGCCCCACTGGAGTATCGAGGCTGAGGCCGGCGTAGATGTAGGCTTTGCTCATTTCAAGGAATACAACTGCTCCCACTGCGGCGCATTCCTTCGTAAAGACACCAAGCCTTTCGTCGCTCCCAAGGTAGGCATCAACGCTGTGTACAACCTCAAATAACGACCCTAAAGACCTTAAAGACCCTAAGGACCTTAAGGACCTTAAAACCAAAAAAAATATGAAAAAGCATATACTCTCCTTAACTATTGTACTTGCAGCACTCACTGCTTCTGCGCAAAACGGCATCCAAAGCCAAAGTAGTTTCGAGGATTTCACCATCAACTACCAGGTGGCTCTCTCTCGCCCTGCCAGTGACTATGCAAACATTATCACCCCCATGCTTTGCGGCAGCAAGGACACTCTGCGCCTGGATCCCATCATCGTTGAGGGCAAGCGCTACGCCCGCAAGGCGCACCGCACCGCTAAGCTCAAGCATCTGGTGGAGTCCAACCACTACACCGTCAAGAACATGCCCGACAGTGAGCCGCGCACACTTGTTGTCCGCACATCCACCAGTCAGAAGTGGTTGCTCAATGAGCCAGTCACCCTTTGCGTCCTCACTGAGCGTGAAGGCTGCTGCAAGGTAGAGACACTGAGCGTAGCATGCACCGACGCAGTGCAGTATGTGGCTCCCAAGAAGCCGTTCAAGCCTTTCTTCGCCGACGTGGAAGACAACACCGGTGTGGCTGGTGCCTTGGCCAAGGATAATCTCGTGCTGGAACATATCTCCAAATATCGCCCATACGACACCTCGCGTATCCTGCGCAAAGAAAAAGGAATGCTCTATGTTCACTTCCCGGTTAACAAGACAGAGCTGCGCCGCGACTTCCGCGACAACGCCTCCATTCTTGATAAGATTGTTGACATAACCCGCCAGATAATGGCCGACACCACCAGCCATGTGGAGAAGATACAGGTTATCGGTCTCGCATCCGTGGAAGGTACACAGCGACACAACATTGATCTGAGCAAGGGCCGTGCCGAAGCACTCAAGCGCTATGTTCAAGAGCGCGTTGACACACCCGACAATTTATACGAGTGCATCAGCGGCGGCGAGGCATGGACAGAGCTGCGCGATCAGATCAACGATACTCCATCACAATACCGTGAGCAGATGCTTGACATCATCGACAACGAGCCTAACCTCGACAGGCGTGAGGCCAAGCTCAGAGCCCTCGACCGTGGCAAGGCATTCACCTACCTGCGCGACAATATCCTCAGCGACCAGCGTAACTCCGGCTACATACGCATATATTATGATTATGTGCCCGACGCTGCCGCTGCTACCATCAACAAGGCCACCGCTCTCCTCCGTCAGGAGAAGTACGACGAGGCTCTCCAGATGCTGCGCACCGTGCAGAACGATGAGCGCGCACAAAACGCTCTGGGCGTAGCCCTCCACATGACTGGCGACGAGGCAGCAGCCCTCCGCTGCTTTGAGCGTGCCGCTGCCAACGGCAACCCCGAAGCAAAGAAG
>JAFZUB010000197.1 GCA_017618515.1 Bacteroidaceae bacterium | reverse complement strand
GCTGCCTGGAATGGTACCAACAAACATGTCCCATGCCGACGCCGTTGGAGCCATGCCTGCCGCCAGTTCTCCCAGCGGAGTGGCTCCCGCTATGGCATCGCTGCCCCACAGGTCGGCGGCAATCCACACTGCATCGCCCGACATGTGGGTGGGATAGCTGAAAAACAAGAATGCTCTAGCTACCAAAGCGGGGTTTAAGAAGTTCATGCCCGAACCGCCAAACACCTCCTTGCCCAGCACCACGGCGAACGCCACAGCCAAAGCCAGCTGCCATAAAGGCGTGGTAACAGGCACTATCATCGGGATAATCAACCCCGTCACCAGATAGCCCTCGTTCACTTCGTGGTGGCGGATTTGGGCAAACATAAACTCGATGCCCAACCCCACAAGGTAGGACACCACGATGAGTGGCAGCATCCTCAGAAAACCGAACCACAGGCAGTACCAGAAACTGGCAGCTGTTCCTAGCTCAAAAGGCCACTCGCTCGAGGAGAGCGAGGTCTGGTAGCCGATATTCCACATGCCAAACAGCAAGGCGGGAATCAAAGCGATGACCACGGTAATCATGGCCCGCTTCATGTCCACCGCGTCGCGAACATGGCTTCCCCTGCGCGTCACCGTTTTTGGGGTAAAGGCAAAGGTGTGGAATGCCTCGTATGTGCTGCCCAGCCAATCCCACTTGCCTTTGGGTTCGATGCTCTCGAACCACTGCGCCAGCCGCTCATCCCACCTTTTGCCACCTAGCTCTTCCTTCCCCTTTCTCATAGGGCCTCCTTTCTCAATTTCTCCAACGCCTCACGTATGATGGGCTGGATGTCGGTTTTAGATATGTCGATATATTCGCACAAGGCGAAATCCTCAGGCTCCACCTCGTAGATGCCCAAGTTCTCCTGTAGTTCCATATCGCCAATGATACAGGCTTTAAGCAGCTGTAGCGGATAGATGTCGAATGGGAATACCCGCTCGAAATTGCCGGTAAACACCAGCGGGCGCACACTTCCATGCACGTTGGTGTCGAAGCGGGGCTTCACACAATCGGGCAGCCGGAAGCGGCATTTGCAAGAACGGGGAGGCAGAAAACCGCTCAGGAAGGTGCGCGAGAAGCTGTGTTTGCGCACTCCCGGCAGCAGCCAGCCCATAAAGTCATAATAATCACCCTCAGGCAAGAGGGTCAGCAGGCTGTCGTATCCGCTCAAGAAGCCGTCGGCAGCCACCTGTGTGCCGCTCAGCACATTGCCGCTGATGTAACGGAAAGTCATCTCCTTCTCCTCGCCCAATCGGGGGGATTGGGTCTGTCGCACCTGGCCTGATAGCAAGCCCGAGACCGACACGCCCGAAAACACCTGATAATAGTGAGGGTCCATTGCCTGGGGTCCTGCCACCGCCACGTACTTCTCAGGCCGGTATTCGCCCGTGCGGACCAGCAGGCCCAGCATGGCAACCTCTTGGGGACCCATCGTCCAAACCACGTCGCCCTTGTTGATAGGGCAGAGACGGGCTATCTGGGTGCCCACGTTTCCAGCCGGATGGGGGCCGTCCACCACATGCACACCCACCGGACACGAGGCTGTGCGAGCCCACTGCTCTACGATGGTATGCAACCCTTGTTGGGGACGAAAGCATAGGTGTATGGGGCAGCCGGCTAAAGCCGCCAAGGCCTCAAGGCCGTGACAGAAGTCGGTTTCACGTCCTTGCAGCATAAAGTCATAGTCAGGAGCCAAGGGGGCGCTGTCGAAACAGCTCACCACCACAGCCTTGGGATGGCTGTCGGGATTGGCCACAATGCCAAAAGGCCGTTGGCGCAGCATCGTCCAAAGGCCTGTGCGCAGCATCGCCTCCTTCACATCCATGCCCTCCAAAGGCAGCACCAGGGGCAAATCCTGCGTCTTCTCCACCACCACAGCCTGCAGCTGCCGCCGCTCGCCACGAACCACCTCGCACACCCTGCCGTCGCATGGGGCGGTGAAACGGATGCGGGCATCATGCTTGTCGCAGAAAAGAGCATCGCCCCTCCGCACCATGTCGCCCTCCGCCACCAACAGGCGGGGCACCAGCCCCACATAGTCGGTAGGCTTCACCGCGTAGCGCGCCTCCCCACGGGCATCCGTGGTCCGCCGCTCGGCAGCCCCTTCAAAAGGCAGGTCCAACCCCTTCTTTATTTTGATATATGAACTCTGTAAAATCATAATATGTCGAACAAAATCCATGTCAACCCTCACACCCCACGCACACCCATCTGAACACTATCGCCACTCCACTCACAACCCGCCAAACTCAATCACCCTATAGTATAACATCTTGTAGACATGAGTCTTTTCAAAAAGACACTGCAAAGATAGCAAAAAGATTCTATATATTAATAAAAAAAAGCACCTCATCCATGCCAAAGTTATACATCGTTGATAATCTGCACCCTACAAACAACCGCCTCAACACCCCTTCCCAACGCGCCAAACCCGCCCTCATCAACACCTTCAACTTTCTCAAGCTGCGCCTTCGCTCCTCTCCCGACCGTAAAATGATAATTACACCATCGTTCTAAGATATGAAATCTAAGAACTGACTTAGACATATCGAAGAATCATCTAAAAATCCACGAAGGCGGAGCCTACGGAGGGCGTATTTTCTCCTCGCGCCGCAACAGGGCAGGACGCACCGCTGGGCGGCGGAGTTATGAAGACGGCGGGGTTAGCGTTTGTTGAGCTTGTAGAGGACTTCGCGGTGGTTGTTGCAGCAGTCGGTGAGGAAGATGCGGAGCTCGAAGGGGCCGGACAGCTTGTCCACCTGGTCGAGGCAGATGGAGAGGGTGGCCGATTTGCCGTCGAATTCGGCCAGCACCCATTCGCCGTTGATAAAGCAGCGATACTCGCGCACGCCAGAGAGGTTGTCGCCCATCTTCATGTGCAGTTCACGGGTTGTGACTTTGCCGTTGGGCTTAAAATTCGTGGGCTTTACGTAAGGGGGCGTGGTATCGTTCATCACTACAAAGTTGCCCCATTGGCGCACTTCAGCTTCGAGCCAACGGCCTGGCTTGCCTTCAATGCGGCGTTCGATGATGCGGGTGGGCAGCGCCGAGGGGGTGTCGTCGACCAGGCGGCAGAGCACCAACTGCTCAGGCTCGTAGCCTATCACCAGAGGCACGCGGAGTGTCCACGAGCGGTGCGGGGGATAGGGGCTCTGCCACGGCTTGACGGTGTAGATGGGCGATATGTAGCGGCGGTCCTTTTGGAGTCCGAGCAGCAGGAGGTCG
>JAFZUB010000196.1 GCA_017618515.1 Bacteroidaceae bacterium | reverse complement strand
GGCGACGGAATGTCGGGCTACTCCTACAACTACGCCACCGAGACCATCGGACTGCGAGGCTACGACAACGGCGCCCTCACTCCGCAGGGAATGGAGGCCTATGCTTACAGCCGACTCTCGATGGAACTGCGCTATCCTCTGCTCCTGGGCAACACCAGCATCTATGCCCTCGGATTCTTGGAGGGTGGTAACGCCTGGACATCGTGCTCTAAGTTCAACCCCTTCGACCTCAAGCGCTCGGCAGGCGCCGGCTTACGACTATTCCTGCCGATGATTGGTATGCTCGGTATCGACTGGGCCTACGGCTTCGACAAGATATTTGGCTCGCGCAACTATAGTGGCAGCCAGTTCCACTTCATTATCGGACAGGAATTCTAGCTTTATTTGACAATTTAAATATTTGACAATCATAAATACTGAAAACATGAAGAAGACAATCCTTATTGCGCTCCTCGCACTTGGAGCCATGCTCCCCGCAGCAGCACAGAAATTCGCACTCGTAGATATGGAGTATATCCTTAAGAATATCCCCGCCTACGAGCGTGCTAACGAACAGCTCAACCAGACCTCCAAGAAATGGCAGGCCGAGGTGGAAGCTCTCAACCAGCAGGCACAGACCCTCTACAAGAACTATCAGAACGAAGTGGTGTTCCTCTCCGCAGAGCAGAAGAAAGCTCGCGAAGAAGACATCCTGAAGAAAGAAAAAGAGGCCTCCGATCTCAAGAAGAAGTATTTCGCCCCCGAGGGTGAGCTCTACAAGAAACGCGAGAGCCTTATCGGTCCCATTCAGGACGAGATATACAATGCCGTCAAGGCCATCGCCGAGCAAAAAGGCTACCAGCTCGTGCTCGACCGCGCCAGCGATAATGGCATCGTTTTTGCTTCACCTACCGCCGACATATCCAATGATGTGCTCGCAAAGTTAGGATATTCCAATTAACTTAGAAACTAACAAAATTAAAAACCAATAAAACTCAATTAAACAAGATGAAGAAACTAATCATTGCAGCGCTCTTGTTCGCGCCCGCCGCACTCTTCGCACAGAAGTTCGGCCACTTTAATTCAATGGAAATCATTCAGGCAATGCCTGAGTTCATCACCGCCCAGAACGAACTTCAGACCCTTGGCGACCAATACCAGAAGGAACTGCAGGCCATGCAGGACGAATGGAATCGTAAGGTAGAGAACTTCACCGCTCAGCGTGACTCACTGCCTCCAGTAGTGTTGGAGCGTCGCCAGCAGGAGATACAGGAACTCGGCAAGCGCTATCAGGCTACCGCTGAAAACTATCAGCAGGAACTCTCCAAGATGGAAGAGGACAAGATGACCGAAATCCGCCAGAAGGTACTCGGCGCCGTTAAGCAGCTGGGCGATGCCGGAGGCTATGTCTATATCATGGACAGCTCAACGGGAATCCCCTATATCTCATCCACTCTTTCCACCGACGTTACTGCAGAACTAAAGACCAAACTCGGAATAAAATAACACCGACAAAGACAAAAAGAATAGCCTGCGCAGATTAGTGCGCAGGCTATTTATTTTTATCCGTGGGGGATGCTTAGAACATCTTCTCGGGATACTGGCCCTCTTCGCCGAGCTTGGCAAATTTCTCCACTACACCCGGACGATCCTCTGGATAGGTAACGCCAAACCACTTGGAGGTAGTGTCGAGCACCTCGCAGGTAGCCTGACCCGTCTGGATGAGATGGTCAACCATCAACGGGATGAAGAACTCGCTCTTGAGGTTGGCCTGATTCTTCGGGTCGCTGAGGAAGGTCTTGAAGTACTCCTCGCTGTGCGCGAAGTAATCGGGGGTGAAGCCCCAGAAGTTCATGCTCACGGGAGTGGTGTCGGGAATGGTCACCCACTTATCGTCGTCGTCAAGATACTGCACAACGCCATTGCGGCGCTCCACCTTAGTGCGCTCTACCACGGAGGTAAGCAGGTGTGTCTTCTCATCATTCTCGCAGATGCCGCGGCTCACGGTACCACTGTCGCTGAGGGTGTTGCTTACACGGAAGCCCACCATAGCATACTTGCCGGTGCTGCCCTCGGGCAGGTCACTGAGGAACTTAGCCATCACCATAAAGGCATCCCTGTCATAGAAGTCATCGCAGTTAAGCACGGCAAACGGCTCTTTGATAACATCCTTGCCCATCATCACTGCGTGGTTGGTACCCCAAGGTTTCTGGCGACCTTCGGGCACGGTGAAACCCTCGGGCAGTGCGTCGAGAGCCTGGAAGCAAAGTTCACAGGGGATGTGTCCCTCATACTTTGCCAAAATCTGTGTACGGAACTGCTCCTCAAAATCTTTGCGGATAACCCATACAATCTTGCCGAAACCAGCCTGGATGGCATCGTAGATGGAGTAGTCCATAATTGTCTCGCCGTGGGGGCCGAGTGTGTCGAGCTGCTTGAGACCGCCATAGCGGCTGCCCATACCAGCTGCAAGAAGGAATAGTGTCGGTTTCATGTCATTAAATTTTAATAGATTAATGTATTTTTTCCTAATTTCAATTTACAACAGGTGGATGCCTTGTTTGCGACATTTGTCGCGCATATCTTGCGGCCAGATGGAGGCCTGTATCTCACCGATATGGGCCTTGCGGAGATAGAGCATGCAGAGGCGCGATTGTCCGATACCGCCACCAATGCTGAGAGGCAAGGTTCCATCAAGGAGTCGCTTGTGGAAATATAGATTCTTGCGCTCCTGCTTGCCGCTACTCTCCAGTTGACGGAGCAGAGCCTCCTTGTCAACGCGGATACCCATCGATGACACTTCCACTGCACGGTTTAGCACTGAGTCCCAAATCATAATATCGCCATTGAGGCCAGGCAGTCCGAGCGAACTGATGGTAGAGTAGTCATCGTAGTCGGGAGCACGTCCGTCGTGAGGTTTGCCGTCACCCAGCGGGCAACCGATACCGATGATAAACACCGCACCCTTAGCCTCGGTAATCGCATCCTCGCGCTGACGAGGCGTAAGGTCGGGATACATCTTGCGCAGTTCCTCGGCATGTATGAAGAATATCTCATTGGGAAGGAACGGCTGTATTTGCGGGTACGCCTCGCACACCATAAACTCGGTGCGGAGCATGGCGGCATAGATGTCGCGCACAATGGTCTCGAGGAATCCTATGTTGCGCTGGTCGGCAGTGATGACGCGCTCCCAGTCCCACTGATCCACGTAGAGCGAATGCAGATTGTCGAGTTCCTCATCAGCGCGGATGGCATTCATGTCAGTATATATGCCATAGCCAGGCTGGATATTGTATTCAGCCAGCGTCAGCCTCTTCCACTTAGCCAATGAGTGGACCACCTCGGCCCGCTGGTCGCCAAGGTCCTTGATGGGGAAGGTAACGGGGCGCTCCACACCGTTGAGATCGTCGTTGATACCCGTACCCTGTAACACAAAGAGGGGGCCAGTGACGCGGCGCAGCTTCAGGCCAGTAGATAGATTTTGCTGAAAGAAGTCTTTTATCTTCTTGATACCCTGCTCTGTCTCTTGCGGATTCAGCAGGGGTTTGTAGTCAGTTATTTTATAAAGATTGCTCATCCTTTAATTGGTTTGAGCGACAAAATTAAAGAAAATCCGCGAGAAGACAAACGTTTTGTCAATTATTTTCCTCCACTTCGCCCTTTGCTTTCTTCTTTTTGGCCATACTGTTAAACTTATAGACTACGTGAAGAAGGGCGTAGCGCGGCACAGAGTTGTGCCAGCTCTCGGTGCGGCCCTGAGAGTTGATAGTGTTCTGCACATTGCTGCGCTGACCAAGGAGATCCACCACTACGAGGCGGAGGGTGAGCGGCTTGCCCTTGAGCAGCGACTTGCTTATAGAGGCATTCCAGATGAGGTAGTCGTCGTTCATCGACGCATCATTGTAGCCTCGGCGGCTGAACATCTTGAGGTCTGTATTATATTCGAAGCCCCATACTATCGGGCCGTTGGCCTTGATGCCATAGTTGAAATCCACTGCACTCACATGCTGGAAGTTCTGGCGATGGCTGTTCTGCACCTGCCAGTTGGCGCTACCCTCAAGCATTACGTTGGTCTTCTTAAACATATATTTGAGATGGGCGTAGGTGCTGGTGTTGAAGTTGTGCACCACGCTCCTCTCTATCGCAGCAATATCGCTCTGCGTGTCGCTGATGTAGTCAGCGCTGTGATTGTAGCTGAAGAACAGGCGTGTCGCCAGTTCCCAGTGGTCGTTCTTATCGATATTACGTGAGAAGCGTCCGTTTACATTTGCACTCCAGTTACCACTTATGTTGAGGGGCTTATAGGTGGTGATGCCTGTGTCGCGGTCGTAAAGCGTGGCGGTCGCCACGGAGTTGCTATTCACGTCCCAGCCTAAGTTCACTCCGTAGTTCTGCATGTGAACCATGTTGCCGTAACTCCATCCCAAGTCGAGACTATGACTGCGCGGGTTACGCAGGTTGGTATTCGGTTCGCGGATAAACAGCGGGTTGGTGTCGTCATATATCTCCAGCAGATTAGAGGCGTCGCGCAGGTTGTGATTGAAACCATAGTTGAAGTTCAAGGAACTCACCTTACCGTTCTCGCCGCGTTTGTTGTACCAAAGGTGGACATTCGGGTCGAAACTGGTGAGATTGGCTGTCTTGCGCTGCGAGATGTTGTTGCGGTTGTCCCACGCGGTGGAGTTGCGCATACGCAGCGGCAAGCCTACCCATCCGCTGAGTTTGTCGGCAATATTGAACCAGGAACCAACGCTTACTTCGTTCTGGCGGAAGCGCTTGGTGGTGTGGTAGGAGTTGCGGATATCCATCGCCATGAGCATGGAATCGGTGGAAGAGGGCGTCATTCCGAGCCCATAGCTAGTGCCTTCACCCCACCCACTCAGGGAGTCGAGGCGATAGCGTGAAGACTTGTTCTTATCATAACTCTGGCCGTATCCATAATTGATGTTGAGGATCCAATTCTTCATCAATTCTATGTCGTAGCTGACATTGAAGTTGTAGTTGTAGCTATGGGCCGGGGCAAAGGTGGCGATATTGCGGTAATCCTTGTTGTCAGCAGCGCGGTTGTTGAGGAGGTAGTGCTGGTAACTGTCATTGTCGCTGCGCCCTGCGCTGAAGCCATAGTTAAATTCCATATCATTGCCGAAAATCGGGTCATGGAAGTGGAAGCTGGCATTGCTGTTAACGCTAGTGCTACGCGTCTCGGTCATCGTCTGGTCAAGCACGATGTTGGTAAGCATCTGCTCAAGGCGCGTGCTGCCCACAGGCATGAACACGCTGTCAAGTGCGGCTCCGCGATAGCTGTCCATGGGGTCAGCGTTGAAAGTGGCGCTGGAGGAAGTGTGATTGCCGCGGTTGCGGGTGTGGTTTATGCCCAAAGGTCGCGACCAAAGGAAGCTGCCCTTAGCGCGATTGCGCAGACGGCTGTAGAAGTTGAACTGCGTAGCTTTCGTCACGCCGTGCCAGCGACTGCGCCCGTAGGTGTCGCCACCGGTAAGGTAGGTGGTGGAGGAATTAACGGTCTCGTTGTCATCATCGGCGTGAGTGAAGTCGATGCCAGCAGCGAGGCGCAACTTGTCCTCGTGGTCGTAAGTGACGCCTGTCTGAAACTTCTTGATATTGTGGAGTCCTTGCGGCGAAATCTGACTATTAACCTCACCCTGATCGTTGGTAAGACCGCGGTCGTTGAGGTTATTGAGTCCGCCTGCAGCAATAAACTTGAAAGCATCGGTAAAATACATGCTCACCAACTTGGTGGTGTAGCGCTCCTTGGTGCCACCCGCCACATCGACGTTGACCATCCAACCCGTGTTGTACTCCTTCTTCAGCTTCACGTCCACCACTAGTTTCTTCATCTCGTCGCGCTTTACGGAGTCCTTGATGAGATAGCCTGCCTCGTCGTCGCGGCGATACACCTGCACCTTCTTCACTGTATAGGCGGGCAGGTTTTCTAGCGCTAGCTTGGGGTCGCCGTCAAAGAAGTCTTTGCCGTTCACCAACAGACTCTCCACCTTCTTTCCGTTGTGGGTAATCACGCCATCCGAACTCAGCTCCATGCCAGGCATCGACTCAATCAGTTTGTCAAGCATCGAGCCCTCCGCCAGATTGAAGGCATCGGCGTTATACTCCACCGTGTCCCCTTTCACCACCATCTTGATGCGCGTCGCCTTGATGGTAACACCGTCGATGGTGTACTCCTTGGGCAGACGCTTTATCTTGAAGTTCTGCATCCACTCCGTGGTGTACTTATGATACTGCTTGTCGGGGATATGCAGGTCAAGTGGGTCGGTGGAGTAGCCCTCCACATCGAAGCGCACCTTGTAGTTACCGCCTTTGGGGAGCTTGAGACTATAGCCCGACTGCTCCTTATATTTCCACGTGCCCCAATATGCGTCCTTTGCAGGGTGGATGGTGTCAATCACTACTATCGAGTCCAACTCGTCGTAGATAGTAAGGCTGCCCCGCTCTATCTCCTCGCCGGAGAACAGGTCGGTTACCTTTCCCCACACGTTGATAGAGTCTTTGCGGTCGGCAGCGGCAAAAGCATTGAAGATTGACAATTGACAATTGACGATTATTAATATTATCAGCAGTATGCGATTCATATAAATTGAAAATTAAAACTGGATTTGGAATTCAGGCCTTTTGGATGTTGCACCATTATATAAACAATGAAACTCTCTTTTTGTTTCATCGAGAGCCCTATTATTTTGTGATTTTATGTTTTGCGGCGCAAATTTACCACATAAACTCCATCTGACCAACGATTATACATAGTTTAACTTTTCACCTCACAGACAAGCATACTACCCCGACAATTGCGGTGCATTTCCTCGCGTATCTATATAATAATGTACGCGCGAGAAAACATCTACTGTGTAAGCGAAAGTATGTAACCAAGAGCGAGATAGCGCAAAAACTTGCCAATGGCGATAGCAATAGCCGATTTCACGAAGTTGACACGTAAGATGCCGAGGGCAATGGTAATGGCGCTGCCCAGAATGGGCACCCAGGCCAGCAAGCCCATCCATGCACCGTGAGTGCGAACTTTGTGTTTGCTCTGCGCCAGTTTCTCTTCTTTCACATGGAAGAGGCGATAAACCCATCCTTCGTTGCAGAGGCGTCCAACGCAATAATTGAAGTATCCACCAAGCACATTGCCAATAGTAGCCACCAAAATGAGCGACCAAAGATCCAACCCACTGACATAGAGTGCCGTGAGCACCACCTCAGAACTGAACGGCAGAAAACTGCCGGCCAGAAAGGCAGCTACACCCATGCCGGTGTAGCCGTACTGCACGAGGAATGTGGTGATACTCAGGTATAACAAGGGTTAAATGGTAAAAAGGTTAATAAAGAATGGATATAAACTCATTGCTACTAATGACAACAAGAAAAGCCAGAAGGCTAAGCTTGCCTGCCATCCGCGTGAGAACACAAAATAGCGCGCCAACAACGGCGAACAGCATAGCAGCCACGCAGGCGCAAGACTCATTAACTCTTGGCTCTCGACTCTAGACTCTTGACTTGCAATAGCAACTAGCACCAGAAGCACCGGCCATTGCAGCAGCAGCACAATATAGCGCATGCGAGTGGCTATCTTGTCATCAAGACTGGTACGCATGAAATGGACGAGACTGAAAAGGGAAAATAGGAGAATTGGAGCAAGGAGTATGGAATGAGAAGTGAGGAGCGATGAGTGAGGAGTGAGGAGCGAGGAAATGGATGGGATTACTCCGTTCACTAAATTGGTAGAGACCTCCATCAGTGTGCCCTGCACAAGATGCCATGCCGCCCACACCTCATAGGGGAGCAGCAGTCCCAGAAACAGTGCCGCGAGCACGCGTGCCGAAAAAATGCGCAAGGGCATAATCATCGCCATCACGCTGAAGGGCAGCAGCCACACCGTCTGAGGTAACACCATCGTCAGGCAGCCTAACGCCAAAGAACTG
>JAFZUB010000195.1 GCA_017618515.1 Bacteroidaceae bacterium | reverse complement strand
TATGCCAATAAGAGCAACCTTGCTGGCCGCGACGCCTACCGTGTGAACCTGAAGAAGGGTACCATGGAGTGCCTCACCATGACCGAGAACGGTCTGCACGGCACCCACAGCGTGGTGCTGAGTGACAATGGCACCACTTGGGTCGATATCTGGAGCAGCGTCGATGTGCCTATGCGCGCCGACTTGCGCGACCTCAAGCACAAGAACGTCATCCATACTTTCTATACCGCCGAGAACCCCATGAAGGACTATGCTATGCCTGAGGTGAAGCTCGGCACCATCAAGGCGGCTGACGGCGCGACCGACCTCTACTATCGCCTTATCACCCCTCCGAACATGGAGAAGGGTAAGAAATATCCGACGCTTGTCTACGTCTACGGAGGCCCTCACTCGCAGTTGGTCACCGACTCGTGGCTGGGTGGCGGAAACCTTTATTTCCTCTACCTTGCACAGCAGGGCTATGTGGTCTTCACCGTCGACAACCGTGGCACCGACAACCGCGGCTTCGAGTTTGAGAGTTGTACGCACCGCCACCTCGGCGAGATTGAGATGGCCGACCAGATGGAGGGCGTGAAGTTCCTCAAGTCGCTGCCCTATGTGGACGAGAGCCGCATGGGCGTGGAGGGATGGAGTTTCGGCGGCTTCATGACCATCACCATGAAGCTGGCGCACCCCGAGGTGTTCAAGGTGGGCTGTGCCGGAGGTCCGGTCGTTGACTGGAAGTGGTATGAAATCATGTACGGCGAGCGCTATATGGACACTCCGCAGGAGAACCCCGAGGGCTACGAGGGCAACTCTTTGCTCAACAAGGCCAAGGACCTCGAGGGGCGTCTGCTGGTCATCCACGGTGCGGAGGACAACACGGTGGTGTGGCAGCACTCGCTGGAGTTCATCGAGAGATGCATCAACAACGACAAGCAGGTGGACTATTTTGTTTATCCTCATCATGAGCACAATGTGCGGGGGCGTGAACGTCTGCACTTATACAAGAAGATGTTTGATTATTACGAGACGCATCTGAAGTAGCGGCAATGAGGCGGTGGGCACATATCATGTTGGTTATGCTTGGCCTGGCGTGGGCTGGTAGTCTGGCGGCGCAGCCATTGCAGCCGTCGCAGCGCCGTTGGGGCGAGATGCAGCGTCTCTATGCGGACGCCTACCGCTACCAGAGGGACTACAAGCCTGACGAGGCGATGCGCTGCCTCCGCCGTTTGTTGGAGATGGACAGCACGCTGGTGGTGGCGTACAACCTGATGGGCTTTGTGTATGAGGACGCTTACGCCAACTACGATTCGGCGATGGTGTGCTACCGCAGGACGGTGGCGCTCGACAGTTTGTTTGCCAAGGGATATGTGAATATTGGCCATCTCTACTATCTGGAGCGGAAGTATGAAGAGGCCGACGAGTACAACCGCAAGGCCATCGCTATCGACAGCAACTATGCCGACGCTTACTTCAACCTGGGATGGATGGCCAACGAGCAGCACTATCTCCACGAGGCGTTCGGCTTCATGCGCAAGGCGGCCGCCAAAGGCTCGCGGGCTGCCAAGGAGTGGCTGGAGAAACAGGAGGACAATTAAAAGAAAGGCAAGATATGTTTACAGGAATCATTGAGAAGACGGCCCGTGTGGCGGGCATTGAGAAGGAAGGCACCAACTTCCACTTCACACTGGAGGTGGATTTCGCCGACGAGTTGGGCATCGACCAGAGCATGGCCCACGACGGCTGCTGTCTCACGGTGGTGAAAGTCGACAAGGATAGGCGGCGCTACGTGGTCACCGCCATGGACGAGACGATGCTCAAGACAAATCTCTCCACATGGGAGGTGGGCACCGAGGTCAACGTGGAGCGCTCCATGCGCATGGACGGGCGTTTCGATGGCCATATCGTGCAGGGCCATGTTGATCAGACGGCAGTCTGCACACGCGTGGTGGATGAGAACGGTAGTTGGCGCTACTATTTTGAGTACGACGCTGCCAAAGCCCCCAGCATCACCGTCCCCAAAGGCTCCATCAGCATCAACGGCGTGAGCCTCACTGTGGTCGATTCCGAGCCTGGAGCCTTCTCCGTCTCTATCATTCCCTATACTTACCAGGTGACCAACTTCCACAACTTCCGCGTCGGCACGGTGGTGAACATCGAGTTCGACGTCTTTGGCAAGTACGTCCAACGCCTCCTCGAGCAGTACATGCAGAAGTAGCCGCACAGCCATTTGCAGGTGTGTGCGGACTATTGAAACACGGTGCTTTCTGAAGATTCCTTCAGAAAGCATCGTTCTTTTGTACTGAACATTCCGGTGTCGCACTCTCAGTGCGACACGCGCCACTTCTTTTCAGGAGAAGTGCAGGGTCGAATCAACTTGCATGGAATCACGGCACTGGGTCGTAGCCCGAGCCGCCGAAAGGATGGCATCGTAGGATGCGGCGCAGTGCGAGCCACCCGCCTTTGAAGGGGCCGTGTTTCAGGATGGCTTCTTTGGCGTATTGCGAGCATGTCGGCGTGAAACGGCACATGGCCGGTGTCAGTGGCGAGATGCAGCACTGATAGAACCGTATGCCGGCCAGCATCAGCCATGCCAGCGCCTTGGTCAGCCACCTCATGCTGTGCCTCCTTCCTCTGGTTGCTGCCGTTCTGCTGAGGTCCTCGTCTTCGCATCGACTTCCCTGACCAGTGCCGATACCAGCTTGCGCCAGCGTTCCTGCAGAGTGTGGAACTCTGGCAGCTCCGAGTGAACGTAGCCCACCGTCAGGCGCAGATGTAGCCCCTTTGCCGCCAGCGCGGCGTGGAGCTCAGTTTTGTTCAGACGGAAGCATTCGCGCATCAGCCGCTTCACGCGGTTGCGGTCCACCGCATGCTTGAAGCGTCGCTTCGACACTGTCAGTAGCACTTGCACTGGCGGCCGCCCCTCCACAGGTTCTGCCGCAGTCCATCGGACGCTGAACGGGAATACCAAAAGACGATGCCCGTTCACGAAGACATCGTCAATCATATATTGAATCGTAATACATCACCGCAAAAGCCTGTTTCTTGAGAATCTTGTCAATGGGTTCTTTATCGCACGTCACTGTAAAGACATTTCCGCCCCACCACATCTGTTCGTTCTTAGTAC
>JAFZUB010000194.1 GCA_017618515.1 Bacteroidaceae bacterium | reverse complement strand
TCTTAAGATTCAACGGCACAGCAATATAGGTGGACTTCATGTCCTGATAATCGGTCTGCCCCGTGGTCTGCTCATGAAAGGTGATGTGCTTCGAAGCGAAATGCAGCGTTGGCAGCACACGGGCAGCAAGATACTGATTGATGCGCCACTCGCCGATAAGGCCTACAGTGAAGCCGGGGCTGTAGTTGTCGTTGCTCACCCACCACTGCTGGCCCGTCTCCGGATCTATGTAGCCAGTGTTGGGCATGATAATGCTCTGCTGATGCAGGCCAATAGAAAAACCATAGTGAAATGGCCGCAGGTCGATGTAAGGCCTATTCTGCACCTTACCGTTCTGCTGCGCCACCACTATAGTGCACCATGCCAGGAGCAATAGGAGTATGTTGAATCTTCTGCGCATATTATTCTATATACTAACGGAAAAGTGGGGCTTTTAGTATTTTTCTGCGAAAAAAAGCCTTGCAACGAAAAAAACTCTCCATTTCCTAGCCTCTTTATTATTTTATTATTACTTTTGCAATCTCAACTAACACTTAAAACTTATTGAAAATGGCTTATGTAATTGGCAATGACTGCGTTGCATGCGGCACTTGCATCGATGAGTGCCCCGCTGGCGCAATCTCTGAGGGCGAAATCTACAAGATTGATCCCGATGTATGTGTAGATTGCGGCACCTGTGCTGACGCATGCCCGTCGGGCGCTATCAGCCCGGGCGCATAATCGCGCAGTAAGTACGACAAAACGAGTGACTAAACGTGCATCTTAAGCCCAAAACAGCTAAGATGCACTTTTTTTGTACACGAAATTAAACTTCCGCTACTTCAATTCGTCTAAACAAAAGATAATACACCTTATTTATAAATATAAGAAGGAAAAGTAGATAGAAGTTATGAATAAGATTATATGTACAATTCTAATGCTGTGCATCAGCCTCACAGTGTTGGCAGACAGCAAATGGACCATATCTGGTAAGATAGCAGAC
This sequence comes from Bacteroidaceae bacterium, assembly GCA_017618515.1. Next base: position 4,600 of record JAFZUB010000194.1, on the reverse strand, counting down.
TCAGAGACTAAGGAACCCATCCCCATGGCTGCAGTCAGAGTGATGAAGGCCAATGCCGACAGCACATTCATAACTGGCGATACCAGTAGTGAACTTGGCATCTTTATCATCAAGCCCGAAAAGGGTGGCGATATGATTGTCAAGATTTCGTCCATCGGCTATAAGACCGTATTTCGTAATATCACCCTTGACAAGCAGAACCGCTCCGCTGCGCTTGGCACCATTCTGATGGAGCCCGATGCCATTGCCCTAGCCGGAGCCACCATTACGGCTAAAGCTGCCAAGGTGGAGGTGAAAGAAGACACTTTTGTATATAACGCCGCAGCCTACCGAGTGCCCGAAGGCTCTTACCTTGAGAGCCTCGTGGAAAAGCTTCCCGGCGCAGTAGTTGACGAGAATGGTAACATCACCATCAATGGCAAGCAGGTCAAGCAGATACGCGTTGACGGCAAAGACTTCTTCAAGGGTGACAACAGTGTAGCCATGAAGAATCTGCCCGCCGACATCGTGGAGCGCATACAAGCTTACGAGAAAAAAAGCGACTACACCGAGATGACTGGCATCGACGACGGCAACGAAGAAACCGTTATCGACCTTAAGCTCAAGCAGAAGCTTAAGAGGGCGTGGTTCAGCAATATTGACCTCAGTGCCGGCAGCCATCACAGATATGATGGACGCCTGTTCGCCAACGGTAAGACAGAAAACAGTCGTATCGCCTTCTTTGGCAACATGAACAATGTGGGCGGACGCGGCTTTGGAGGTGGAGGCCCGGGCTTCCGTCGTGGCGGCAGCGGTCTCACCGCCAACAAGAACGGCGGTATCAACGGTTTCTGGAACAACGGTCTCAGAGAGCGCGAGGCACATTTCTTCGAGATTGGCGGCAATGTAAGGTATGGCTACACAGGCACGGACAACCAGACACGTTCCAACACCGAGAATTTCCTTACCGACAACCGCAGCTCCTTTGCCAACAACAGCAACAAGGGCATAAGCCACAGTCGTTCGTTCAACGCCAGACTCAACCTTAAGTGGAACCCCGACAGCCTTACCACACTACAGTTCAGACCGTCGTTCAATTACTCCAACAGCGACAACAACTCGTCCAGCCTAAGCGCTACCTTCAATAGCAACCCATACGACATCAGCGCAGCACCGCTCGACTCGATGTTCCGCTCCATGACCGATGCACTCGATGTGCCGGCGGACCTTCTCGATATTGCTGTCAATCGCAACGGACGCTCTTCATTCTCAAAGAGCAACAATGTCTCCACCAACGGCGAGCTGAACATCATGCACCGATTCCATCGCCAGGGACGCAACATTTCACTACGCGCAGAAGGCTCCTACTCCAACAGCCACAGCCTGAGTTTCAGCCTGTCAGACATCTATTACTACCAGCGCACTGACCGCCGCATCAACAACCAGCACTCCGTGTCCCCCTCCACCAACTGGAACTATTCGCTGCGCCTGAGCTACACTGAGCCACTGGCCAAGTATCTCTACCTGCAGGGCAGCTACACTTACCAGCACAGATTCCAGGATCAGAATCGCACTCTATATCAGCTTGACTCCCTTGACGGATATGGCCGCGGAGGCATTGCTCCACTCTACCCTATTGGCTACCTGCCCTCTGAAGACTCGCTATTGCTGGCCAAGAGCATCGAAAACTCCCGCTACGCCACATACCACAACGATATTCATACCTACAACCTCGGCGTGCGCTATGTGAACCAACTCATCAACTTCAACGCAGGTGTCAATCTGGAAACACAGCACACCAAGCTAGACTATCAAAAGAATATGCTCGACACCATAGTGACGCGCAATGTAGTCAAAGTGTCGCCCAATGTACGTTTCCGCTACAACATCTCTAAGAACAGCCGCTTCGAGTTCAACTACCGTGGCAATTCGTCGCAACCATCGATGACCGACCTGCTCGACGTCACCGACACCTCCGACCCCCTCTACATCACCAAGGGTAACCCGGGGCTTAAGCCTTCGTGGACCAACAACCTCAACACCGAGTACTCCAACTATTGGAGAACATCACAGAGCGCACTGCGACTTAGGGCAGGGTACAACAACACGCAGAATAGCATCTCCTCTGCCGTCACCTACGATGAAGAGACTGGTGTGCGCACCACCCGCCCCGAGAATATCAATGGCAACTGGAGCGCCAACTTCTTCGGTCTATTCAGTTCATCCTTCAGTGATGAAAGTCCATTCTCGTTCTTTACCCTCACCGACTATAGCTATAACAACAGCGTAAGCTTCCTCAGTGTGGGCGGTGGCACCAGCCAGAAGAACATAATGCGCACCCACAACATCTCCCAACGCATGAGGGGTTCCTTCCGCACAGGCCTCTTTGAGTTTGGCCTCAATGGCAGCATCAACTACGAGCACTCACGCTCCAAGCTACAGACCAATGCCGACCTCAACACCACACGCTTTGCATACGGAGCCAATCTGCAGTACACCACTGACTTTGGTCTCTCTCTTGCCACAGATATAGGCATGCACTCACGCCGCGGCTACAACGACGACGCCATGAACACCAACGAGCTGCTGTGGAACGCACAGATATCGCAGGCGCTCACCAAGAGCAAGGCAGCCACCATCTCGCTGCAGTTCTATGACATACTCCACCGCCAAAGCAATATCAGTCGCAGCATCAATGCCCAGCGTAGGAGCGACACATGGTCTAACGCCATCAACTCTTACTTCATGCTCCACTTCATCTGCCGCCTCAATGTGCTCGGCGGACAGGATGGACGCATACGTCCTCAGGGTGACCGCAACTTCGACGGTCCACGCCCACCGTTCGGTGGCGACAGGCCACCATTTGGTGGTGGAGGTGACAGACCACGTGGTGGTGACAGACCACGCGGTGGCGGTGGCCCCGGAGGATTTGGTAGATAAAAATGAGAAATTAGGAATTAGGCACCTCTAATTCCTAATTTTTTACTACTTTTGCCATCACAAACATTTTTACCATGGACTCGCTAACCATCAGAATTAGTTCCGACCGCATCATCTTCGCAACTTACGACCGTTTACGCAATATGATGCCGGACTATGTCGTATGTAACAACAATCCCGACATCTCCCTTAACGCCAACGCCCATCAGGCTATCAAGGGCACACCGATGGCACAGCAGGATTATAACTTCGTGGATATCTTCACCGACGGCCCTACCCTGCTCGTGCCCCTCAGCGAGTTTGACGAAGACGACGTACCAGAACTCTTCTACTTCAACTTCCCCTCACTCAAAGGCCGCACCAAAGTATATTACGATACACTGCCCTACCTCAACGCGCTGCTTCTATTCTCTATGGACCGCGATGTGAGCAACACGCTGCTCGACTACTTCCCCTCAGCCAAATTCCACTGCAACCTCACCGCGCTGATCCGTCAGTGGGTGGCCCGCTATCCTTTCTCGTCGTCACTGCCACGCCTCTATTGCTACCTGTGCGAGGGCAAGCTTACCCTTGTGGTCGTAAAACAGGCCATGCTGCAGTTTGTCAACACATACAACATCCATAACCCCAACGACAGCCTCTACTACGTTGCCTCCATCGCACAGCGTTTCGGCATCACAGGCGACGGCGAACGTACATATGTAAGCGGCTATGGCGACGAAGCCGCAGAGCTTGCCAAGAGTCTCGACCGCATAAAGCTCAACGCTTTCTATATCGATGACAGCGAAGAACTCTCCCACCATCCTATAGCAAAGATTGCCGAGTTTCCTTACGACTTCAAGGTGCACCTGCTCCGAGCCTACGAGTAATTCCCCCCATGCGTGCTATAACAGGAAAATACAAAGGACGTCACTTTGCAGTACCCGCTTCCTTCAAGGCAAGACCCACTACCGACTTCGCCAAGGAGAACCTTTTTAATGTACTGCGCGCATACATAGACTTTGAGGGACTCCATGCCCTCGATCTCTTTGGCGGCACAGGCAGCATTACCCTAGAACTGCTCTCCCGCGGAGCAGAGCGCGTGGTTTGCGTGGAGAAAGACTTCCAGCACTATTCTTTCATACGCAAGATGCTTGCCACCCTCGGCGACCCCGCAGCCATGGCTGTCAAGGCCGACGTGCTGAAATTCCTGCCTCGCTGCACCGAGCAGTTTACCCTCATCTTTGCAGACCCCCCTTATGCCCTGCCACAACTCGGCGAGCTGCCCGACCTCGTGCTCAACTCAGGCACACTGGCTGATGACGGACTCTTCGTGCTAGAACACGGCAAGACCAACGACTTCTCTTCCCACCCTAACTTCGTAGAGCACCGCGCCTACGGAAGCGTCAATTTCTCGCTCTTTCGCAACGAGAAGTAAAATTATTTCTCTTTTCATGTAGTTTTTCGTACCTTTGTTGCGTCTAATGGGCAAATGATTCAAAAAACAGACGCAACAAATGACACTTGAACAACAATTTACCCAAACCGTAAAGGAACACAAGAGCACCATCTACACTGTGTGCTACATGTTCTCAAAGGATGTCGACGAAGTCAACGACCTCTTCCAGGAAGTACTAGTCAACCTGTGGAAAGGCTTTGACCAATTCGAACATCGCAGTGACATCAAGACATGGATTTACCG
>JAFZUB010000193.1 GCA_017618515.1 Bacteroidaceae bacterium | reverse complement strand
GAAATTTAGTAAAGTTTAATAAGCATGTCTATTTGTGCTAATAACCTTTATTTCAATGGGATATGTTTATATATCTAAGATTTACTTTGATTTCCTAAAGCGTATCATTCCCCATACTTTGTGGGATTTAACGCTGACTGCGTGGAAACTAAAGCCGTTTGCGTTCAGCCCATCATTTCCCTATTCTCTCTTTTTTGTTTTTCTATATAGAAAATTCCCAGCGGTCGTGTGACTGCTGGGAGTAAGGGTTGGTGGGGTGCCTAGTCGGACTCGAACCGACGACATTCAGAACCACAATCTGACGCTCTAACCAACTGAACTATAGGCACCATGTGAAGACCAGTGAGAATTTAAAATTTGAAAATTCGAATGTCTGGTCTATTTTCGAGGTGCAAAATTACACGTTTTTCCGTAAGCTGCAAAGAAAATCAGAAGATTTTTTTCTGCGAGGCGATGAGTGTGTTGGTCATCAGGGTGCAGATGGTCATGGGGCCTACACCGCCGGGAACGGGGGTGATATAGGAGCAGTGGGGTGCCACTTCGTCAAAGTTGACGTCGCCGCAGAGGCGGAAGCCTTTCTTGCGCGTGGGATCGGGCACGCGCGTAGTACCTACGTCTATTATTACTGCTCCCTCCTTCACCATGTCGGCGGTGACGAACTCCGGCTGCCCGATGGCGGCGATGATGATGTCGGCCTGTCGGCACTCGTCCTTGAGGGTGACGGAGCGGCTGTGGCATACGGTGACGGTGGCGTCGCCATACTGCTTCTGCATCATGAGCTGTGCCATGGGCTTGCCCACGATGTTGCTGCGGCCGAGGATGACGCACTTCTTGCCGGAGGTGGGTATCTCGTAGCGCTTGAGCAACTCAAGAATGCCCTTGGGCGTGGCGGAGATGAAGCAGGGGAGGCCTATAGCCATGCGCCCCACATTGATGGGGTGGAAGCCGTCGACGTCCTTGCGATAGTCGATGGCCTCGATGACTTTCTGCTCGTCGATATGGCGCGGCAGGGGGAGCTGCACGATGAAGCCATCGACATCGGTGTCGTTGTTGAGCTTATCTACTTCGTGGAGCAACTGCTCCTCGGTGATGTCGTCTTCGAAGCGTAGCAGGGTGGAGGTGAAGCCGCACTCTTTGCATGCGAGCACTTTGTTGGCTACGTAGGTTTCGCTACCGCCGTCGTGGCCAACGAGTATGGCTGCAAGGTGGGGTCGCTTGCCGCCCCGTGCCACTATGTCTGCCACTTGCTGGGCTATCTCGGCCTTGATGGTGGCGGCTGTTTGTTTTCCGTCGATGAGAATCATTGAGTATTGAGTATTGAAAATTGTTATGCTTTTCCCATTTGCCGCATGGCGGCGAGGCCTTTCATTTTGTTGCCGAAGCCGGGGGCGTTGACCATGCGCATCATTTTGCGGGTCTGGTCGAACTGCTTGAGCATCTTGTTGACTTCCTGGAGTGTGTTGCCGGAGCCTCGTGCTATACGGGCGCGGCGGCTGGAGTCTATCTTATCGGGATTGGCACGCTCGAAGGGTGTCATGGAGCCGATGATGGCTTCTATCTGCTTGAAGGCGTCGTTGTCGATATCGACGTCTTTGATGGCTTTGCCCACACCTGGTATCATGGCGGCGAGGTCCTTGATGTTGCCCATCTTCTTGATTTGGCGTATCTGGGAGAGGAAGTCGTTGAAGTCGAACTTGTTTTGTGCCAGTTTCTTGCTTATCTTGCGGGCTTCCTGCTCGTCGTAAACCTGCTGGGCACGCTCAACGAGGGAGACGACATCACCCATGCCGAGGATGCGGTTGGCCATGCGGTCGGGATGGAAGACGTCGAAGGCGTCCATCTTCTCGCCGGTACCGATAAACTTGATGGGCTTGCCTACCACGCTGCGTATGGACACTGCGGCACCGCCGCGTGTGTCGCCGTCGAGCTTGGTCATGACGATGCCGGTGTAGTCGAGGCGCTCATTGAACTCGCGTGCGGTGTTGACGGCGTCTTGGCCGGTCATGGAGTCAACGACGAAGAGTGTCTCGTCGGGGGTGACGGCCTGCTTGATGGCGGCTATCTCCTGCATCATCTGCTCGTCGATGGCGAGGCGGCCTGCGGTGTCGATGATGACGAGGTTATACTCCTCTTGCTTGGCATGGCGCACAGCATTGCGGGCTATATCGACGGGGTCGTTGTTGCCAGGCTCGGTATAGACGGGCACTCCTATCTGCTCACCGACCACTTGAAGCTGATTGATGGCGGCGGGGCGATAGACGTCGCAGGCGACAAGCAGTGGCTTCTTGCCGAGCTTGGTCTTCTGCCAGTTGGCGAGCTTGCCGGAGAAGGTGGTCTTGCCGGAGCCTTGTAGTCCTGACATCAGGATTATGCTGGGACGCGAGTGGAGCTGCAGTTCGGCAGTCTCGCTGCCCATGAGGGTGATGAGCTCGTCGTGGACTATCTTGATGAGCAGCTCGCCAGGGCGGACGGCGGTAAGCACGTTCTGACCCATAACCTTTTGTTTAACTTCATCGGTAAACTGCTTGGCTACCTTATAGTTAACGTCGGCATCGGATAGAGCTTTGCGTATCTCCTTGATTGTCTCGGCGACGTTGATTTCGGTGATGCGGCCTTGGCCTTTAAGTACCTTGAACGAGCGTTCAAGTTTTTCGCTTAGATTTTCAAACATTTTGAGCTTATGAGTTTTTGGAGATGCAAAAGTAATAAAAAATTGGGAATTAGGAGTTAGGAATTAGGAGTTAAAAATCAGAAATTATTTTTTTCGTTTATATATGTTTGAGTGTCAGGGACATTTAATGTTTTTTGAATTTTGTAAACAATAAATAACGAATTGGGGAGTTATTATTAAAAATAATACGCGACAGGAGATATGGATTTGCTGAGCATCATAGTACCGGTGATTGTCAGTGCGATTCTAACGGCATTGATGGTGCCCCTGATTATCCGTCTGTCGCTGAAGAAAAAGCTGTGTGACACTGTTGACGAACGTACTGTCCACTCGGGTGAAGTGCCGAGGTTGGGAGGCAGTGCGTTTATTTTGTCTGTTTTGGTGGCGCTGGTTGTGGCGGTGCTGATGTCTGACAGCGAGGATATAAGGTGTTGCCTGACGGTCTTGAGCGGTTGGCTGCAGTACTGGGCGTTGATTGCCGCGGCGCTGATTATCTACTTCTCGGGCATATGGGACGACATCAAGCACATGGGCTACAAGATGAAGTTTGTGTTTCAGCTGTTGAGCGCACTGCTGATTGTGGTGGTGGGCAACTTCTGGATCAACGATATGGGCGGCCTATTTGGTATCGGGGCTCTGTCGCCATGGGTGGGCAAGCCGCTGTCTGTGTTGCTGGTGGTGTATATCATCAACGCATTCAACCTGATTGACGGCATCGACGGTCTGGCGTCGGCTTTGGGCTTCATCGCCACGGTGGTGATAGGGGCTCTGTTCTTGATGACGGGGCAGCATATCATGGCTGTGCTGTCGTTTGCGCTGGCTGTGTCGCTGGCGGTGTTCTTCTGCTTCAACAAGTTTGGCAGCACGCGCAATCACACGAAGATATTCATGGGTGACGGCGGTAGCCAGACGATGGGACTGATTATCGCTTTTCTGGTGATATTCATGTCGATGCGCAAGGGCGGCGAGGCATACAGTGAGGTGCAGTGGCCGGTGATAGCGTTTTGCTTGATTATCATCCCGTGTTTCGACGCGGTGAGGGTGATGGCGGGCCGCATAAGGAGAGGCGTGAATCCTTTCCTGCCCGACCAGACGCATATTCACCATAAGCTGTTGCGAATGGGATACAGTGCCACGCGCACCTTGGTGACGATAGTGCTGCTGGATGTGGCGCTGGTGGTGCTTAACATAGTGTTGGCAGTGGCTGACATCGGAGTGGACAACCGAGTGAAGATTAACCTTATCCTGTTGCTCGACCTGCTGATATGGTGGGGAGTGAATCGGAGATTGAGAATTGAGTTATGAAGATTTCGATTATAACCACGACATATAATAGCGGAGGCACAGTGGAGGATACGTTTCGCAGTGTGCTGGCGCAGACTCATAAGGATATTGAGTATATTGTGGTTGACGGAGCCAGCTCTGACAACTCGCTCGATATCATCAAAAAGTATGAGCCGCAGTTTGGCGGCCGTATGCGATGGATGAGTGAGAAGGACAGCGGAGTGTATGACGCGATGAACAAGGGCATCCGCATGGCTACCGGCGATGTGATAGGCTTTCTGAACTCTGATGACTTCTACTACGACGAACATGTGCTTGAGGAGGTGAACCGAGCAATGGAGGGCCAGCCAGTGGACTGTGTGTATGGCGACCTGAAGTTTGTGAAGGCTGACGACATAACGCATGTGGTGAGGGTTTGGAAAGGCTCGCAGTATAAGAAGGGCGCTTTCTTGCGCGGATGGCATCCGGCGCACCCAACATTCTATGCCCGCCGCGAGTGCTACGAGCGTTTGGGCGTATTCAACACGAGTTTCCCTGTGTCGGCGGACTTCGACCTGATGCTTCGCTTCATTGAGGTGGCGGGACTGAGCAATCGCTATATACACCGTTACTTCGTAAACATGCGCATGGGCGGCGAGAGCACCGGCAGTCTGCGCAATATCATACGCGGCAACCTCGGCATCAAGCGTGCTTTGCAAGAAAACGGCTATTCGCAGTCGGGGCTGATCGTGCTGCGCCGATTGCTGCCCAAGATATGGGCCACGATGCAAGGTAAGTTGCGGCTGGTGCACGTTGACCGTTAAACATTGAGTATTGAACATTGAGAATTGAGGATTATATGGATTTTTCTATTCTGCTGAAGATAACACCATTCTTTATTTCATTTGTGTTGGGACTGCTTATCATTCCCAATCTGCGGCTGACGGCCTCGAAGAAGAAGAATTTCTTGCCTGAGAGCGCCGACAACTTAAATAATGGTGTGATGATAGGTGGAATAGCGTTCTTCCCCATTATACTGATTGCCCTGTGCACCAGTATCTCGCTGCCCTATCTGTTTCAGATAGCGGAACTGCGTGTCAGGGTGGAGCCTGCGTCGATGCGTATCATGCAGCTCATCGTGGGTTGCTCGATACTGTTTATCACCGGACTGAAGGACGACCTGCACGGCACAGGCGGACTGGTGAAGGTGGGTACCTTGCTCCTTGCCGCCATGATGTTTCCTGCCACGGGATTGTGGATAGACAATCTGCATGGCTTGTTTGGTATTGAAGAGTTGTCGCCCTACATCGGCATACCGCTATCCGTGTTGCTGGTATGCTATATAACTGAGGCGTTCAGTCTGCTCGACGGTATTGACGGCCTGAGCAGTGGGGTAGGCACTATCATTGTGTTTACTTTCCTCTTGTTCAGTATTTGGTATGACTCTACGCTTATCAGCTTTATAGCCGCTGCCACATTGGGCGTGGCTATCCCCATGTGTTTCAGATCTTTCTTCTCGAGCAACTGGGGCAATACGCTGATGGGCAACTCGGGGGCTTATGTGCTGGGCTATATAGTCAGCTACCACACCATCGGCCTGAGCCATAGCGAGCGTATGCCAGAGGGCATGCTGATGATATGCCTCGGTGCGCTGTTTGTGCCGATGCTCGATATCATCCGTGTGATTAGTAGTCGTGTGAGAGACAACCGTACGCTGGACCGCCCCGACCGTAACCAATTTAACCACAAGCTGTTGCGTACCGGTATGCCGCGACGGATGATAGGTGTGACCATAGCGGGGTTGATAGGCATGTTTGTGGTGATGAACACCTACGGGGTGCTCTCTCACTGGAATCCTACCATCATGCTATTGCTCGATGTGGCGTTGTGGATTACTATCCATCTGGTGCTCAACTATTTCATCCATGAACATCAAAGGAAAGGATTCTACAGAGAGTGGGAGAAAGCCTACGGCGAAGACTCCTGGTATGCCAATCTGCCGCATGAGACACTCAAGCGTAAGGCGCAGACCTACGGCGACATGAATCTGCCGCCCGACAAGGTGCTGGAGGACAATATCGCTTTCATACCCGATGGCATGAACGGCCTGGAGCGGCATGTGAAGCGCGGCATGGATTTGGTGATATCTTTCATCTGCCTCATCGTGTTCTCGCCGATGATGCTGCTGAGTTACATCTTGATAAAGATTGATGACGGCGGCCCTGCTATCTTCAAGCAGGAAAGGGTGGGCAGGTTCGGACATCCATTTTATATATATAAGTTCCGCTCCATGCGATTGGATGCCGAGACGCTGGGCCCTGCGCTGAGCCACGCTAACGGAGACAACGACCCGCGTCTGACAAAGGTGGGCAAGTTCCTCAGGGCACACCATCTGGACGAGCTGCCCCAGCTGTGGAACGTGTTTATAGGCGACATAGCGTTTGTGGGCTACCGCCCGGAGCGCAGTTACTATATCAGCCAGATAATGAAAGAAGACCCGCGCTACGCATTCCTCTATCAGATACGCCCCGGCGTAACCTCCTATGCCACCCTCTACAACGGCTACACCGACACTATGGAGAAGATGTTGCGGCGACTGGAACTGGACCTCTACTATCTTAAGCATCGCTCGCTGTGGTTTGATGTCAAGATATTGGGACTGACGTTCCTGAGCATCATATTTGGGAAGAAATTCTAGACATTGACTATTGAACATTTAAATTATAAACCTTAAACTTTATTTTTATGGCTACTAACAACAATGCTATCTACGATGCCCGTACGCTGGGCACGCCCCGCATGGCTCTGCTCGGCTTGCAGCACATGTTTGCCATGTTCGGTGCAACTGTTCTCGTTCCCTTGATCACAGGACTAAGCGTTTCGACTACCTTGCTATTCGCCGGTATTGGAACGCTTATTTTCCATTTTATCGCAAAGTGGAAGGTGCCTGCATTCCTCGGTTCTTCCTTCGCATTCCTCGGTGGTTACGCTGCCGTTACCCAGATGGGTACGGAGGAATATGGTCTGTCGCAGACCCTTGCCCTCGACTATGCCGGTATTGGTATCTGCGCCGCTGCGCTCATCTATTTTGTTGTGGCAGCACTCATCAAAGCCTTTGGACTGAAGAAGGTGCTGCGTTTCTTCCCGCCAGTGGTGATTGGCCCGATCATTATTGCCATCGGTCTGTGTCTTGCCGGTACCGCTCTCAAGAGCTGCACCACCAACTGGACTCTCGCTCTTTCGGCAGTAGTAGTGGTGATTGCCACTACCATCTGGGGCCGCGGTCTGATTAAGATTATTCCCATTCTGTTGGGTGTGGTAGTGTCATATGTCATTGCCGCTTGCATGGGCGAGGTGGACTTCAGCGCCCTGAACGACGCAGCTTGGATTGGTCTGCCTATCTCTCGTGAGAGCACTGTGCTGGCAGTGTTTGACAATCCTGACTATGGTCTGCTCGTATCGAGCATCGTGGCCATCATGCCGCTGGCCATAGCTACCGTGATGGAGCATATCGGCGATATCAGCGCCATCTCCTCTACTGTCAACAAGGACTATCTGGCAGATCCCGGATTGCACCGCACTCTTACTGGCGACGGTGTGGCTACCTTCGTGGCAGCACTGTTCGGCGCACCTGCCAACACCACTTATGGTGAGAACACTGGTGTGCTCAACATCACCCGTGTGTTTGACCCCCGCGTAATTCGCCTGGCAGCCATCTTCGCCATCATCCTCGCCTTCTGCCCGAAGTTTGCCACTCTTATTCAGCTGATGCCTGCCGCCACTATCGGTGGTATCTCTCTCATACTCTATGGTATGATAGCTGCAGTGGGTGTGCGCAACATGGTAGAGGCAAAGGTTGACCTCACCAAGAGCCACAACCTCATCGTGGCAGCTCTCATCCTCGTGCTTGCCGTGGGCGTTACCTACGGTCTGGACGGTGGTATCGCCATTGGCCCCATCCGCCTCTCTGGTCTTGCTATAGCAGCTATTGTGGGTGTGATACTCAATGCAGTATTCCCGAAGGATAAGTGATATGAAAGTATATGACCTTGGAGCCCGTAATACGGTGCTCAATCAGTATATCTCTGAGCTGCGCGATGTGCAGGTGCAGACCGATCGCATGCGTTTTCGCCGCAATGTGCAGCGCATAGGCCATGTGATGGCTTACGAGATAAGCAAGACTCTGCGCTATGAGACGATAGAGGTGCAGACACCCCTGGCCATGGCCACCGCGTCGATACCTATCGATGATATCGTGATAGGCACTGTCTTTCGTGCAGGGCTGCCCTTCCATCAGGGCTTCCTTGATATCTTCGACAAGGCCGGCAATGCCTTTCTGTCAGCCTACCGCTACTATACCGACCGAGAGTGCCACAATATCGATGTGCACATCGAGTATATAGCAGCTCCCGGTCTCGACGGATGCACCTTCATCCTCGTTGACCCCATGCTTGCCACCGGTGAGAGTATGTCGTTGGCTTACAAGGCTTTCCTCACGAAGGGCAAGCCTGGCCGCCTCATCATGGCTAGTGTGATAGCAGCGCAGGAAGGCATCGACTACCTGCAGCGACTGTTCCCCTCCGACGAAGTGGAGCTCTATTGTGCAGCCATCGACCCTGAGCTCAACGAGCGCCGCTATATAGTGCCTGGTTTGGGCGATGCAGGTGATTTGATGTACGGGGAGAAGATATAGAAAGTAAGATATTGATTCACGCGCCCTGAACTGTGAGAAAGTTTGGGGTGCGTGTTTTTTTTGTAGGCAAAAAGAAGGTGGCAGATGTTAATGTTACTTAATTTTTTAATATATAAGGTGTATTTGGGCATAAAGTAAGGGGAATAGAGTATGTCGTTTGGAAAATTTTTGGTAATTTCGCGGCGCGAATAAAATAATAACAAAACAAACAATAACTAACAACCAAAATGAAAAAGCTTTTTAGTGTCGGTTCGGCTGCAATGGTGCTTGTCAGCGCAATGATGTTGGTCAGCTGCGGTAAGCAGGGGGGCCAGCAGCCTCAGGCGAACGAGTTTGCAGTGAGGACGGTGACTACCGACTCGCCGGAGTTGAACTATACTTATCCCGCCACCATAAAGGGCAAGCAGGATGTAGAGATACGTCCCCGTGTGTCGGGCAACATCGTGAGAGTGTGTGTTGACGAGGGTGCCAACGTGAGGGTAGGGCAGACGCTGTTTGTGATTGACGATGTCACTTACCGCGAGGCTGTCAACCAGGCCAGCGCTTCCGTCAACCAGGCCAACGCGTCGCTCAACCAGGCCAACGCGGCTCTAGCCACTGCTACGCTTACCTATGAAAACAAGCAGCAGTTGAAGCAGAAGAATATCATTGGCGACTACGAATTTCAGACGGCTGTCAATGCTATGAAGCAGGCTGAGGCCGCTGTAGCCACTGCCAAGGCTGGCGTGGTGTCGGCGCAGGCTGCTCTGACGGCTGCCCGCCAAAATCTGTCGTACTGTTACGTGAAGAGTCCCGCCAATGGCGTAGTGGGCTCCATCCCCTTCCGTGTAGGTGCATTGGTGAGTGGGTCGAGTGTGGAGCCGCTGACCACGGTGTCTAACATTGACGAGATGTATGTATATTTCTCGATGACCGAGCAGCAGATGCTTGACATGACTCGCACCTCCGGTGACAGTAAGACAATACTGGCATCAATGCCTGCCGTTCAGCTGCAGTTGGCCGACGGCTCGGTGTACGACCGTCCTGGCAAGGTGAGCACTATCAGTGGTGTGATTGACCAGAAAACAGGCTCGGTGGCTGTACGCGCCGATTTCCCAAACCCGCAGCATCTGCTCAAGACTGGCGGCTCGGGCAAGATATTGGTGCCCTATGTAGCCAAGGATGTGATAGTCATCCCGCAGAGCGCCACGGTGGAGGTGCAGGACCAGAAGTTTGTGTACACTGTGGGCAAGGACAACAAGGTAAGCTACACTGTGGTGCAGGTGGCTGACGTCAACGACGGCACCAACTATATCGTTACTGCTGGTCTGAAGGCTGGCGACCGCATCGTGGTGGAGGGTGTTACCCGTCTGCAGGACGGCATGGAGATTAAGCCCATCACCGAGGAGGAGTCTGCCGCCAGGGTGCAGCAGTCCATCCAGATGGGCGGTGTGGATTTGAGTAAACACTAAGAGTTCGAAAGTCCGAAAGTTCTAAAAGTTAATTCTGATGAAGTTAGACAACTTTATAAAGCGACCGGTACTGTCCACAGTGATTAGTATATTGTTTGTGGTGCTGGGTGTGATAGGCCTCACAGGAATGCCTGTAGAGCAGTATCCCAATATTGCACCGCCTACTATCATGGTGTGGGCTACGTATGCCGGTGCGGATGCCGAGACGGTGCTTAATTCGGTGGTGGCTCCGCTGGAGGAGAGCATCAACGGTGTGGAGGACATGACTTATATGACCTCGTCGGCCACCAACGACGGCTCCGCTTCAATCACTATCTATTTCAAGCAGGGCACCGACTCCGATATGGCTGCAGTGAATGTGCAGAACCGTGTGAGTCAGGCTACCAACCTGCTACCTGCCGAAGTGGTGCAGGTGGGTGTCACCACCCGTAAGCGCCAGACTTCGCAGGTGCTCATCTACGCCCTAACATCTGACAAGGGGCAGTACGACGAGAAGTTCCTCACCAACTATAACCTCATCAACATCGCGCCAGTGCTGCAGCGTATCAGCGGCGTGGGCTCGGTGGAGGGTTTTGGAGCCAAGACCTACACGATGCGTATATGGCTCGACCCTGTGAAGATGAAGGAGCACAGCCTTGTGCCCGCCGACATCTCCAATGTGCTGGCCACCCAGAATATCGAGGCTGCGCCTGGCAAACTGGGCGAGAGCAGCGACACGCAGTTTGAGTATATCTTGCGCTATACTGGTCGCCTCAAGACGGTGGAGGAGTTTGAGAACCTCGTGGTATATTCTAACCCCGACGGCACCAACCTCTGTGTAAAGGATGTGGCCAAGGTGGAGCTGGGCGCCCAGTCATATACTGTCAACAACCTGTGTGACGGTAAGCCTTCTGTGACGATGATGGTCACCCAGATGGCGGGCTCCAACGCTAATGAGATAGTAAAGAATGTAAAGAAGGAGATTGAGTCGTTGCAGCAGTCATTTCCGCCGGGCATGAAGATTGTCTATGGTCAGGATGTGACAGAGTTTCTCTATGCTTCCATCAGCGAGGTGGTGGAGACTCTGCTTATCGCCTTCCTGCTGGTGATATTGGTGGTGTACATCTTCCTGCAAGACATGCGCTCCACTATTATCCCGATGGTGGCTGTGCCGGTGTCGCTGGTGGGCACATTCTTCTTCCTCAATCTGTTTGGATTCAGTATCAACCTGCTTACGCTGTCGGCATTGGTGCTGGCCATCGCCATTGTGGTGGACGACGCCATCGTGGTGGTGGAGGCAGTGCATGCCAAGCTTGACCAGGGCTACAAGTCGCCCCACTTGGCTGCCACCGATGCCATGAGCGAGATATCTGGTGCCATCATCTCCATCACCCTCGTGATGGCGGCTGTATTTGTGCCGGTGAGCTTCGTGGGTGGCACATCGGGCTCTTTCTATCGTGAATTTGGTGTGACGATGGCTGTGTCTATCATAATCTCCGCCATCAACGCCCTCACCCTGTCGCCGGCTCTCTGCGCCATATTCCTTAAGCCGCACAACCCCGACAAGAAGATGAGTGTCATCGACCGTTTCCACGCCGCGTTCAATACGGCCTACGACAAGATGCTCTCTAAATATCGCACTCTGGTGGAGTTCTTCATCAAGGCAAAAGTCATCACCATCGCTGTGGTGGCAGCATCCATCGTGGTGATGGTAGTGCTGCTGCAGACCACCCGCACCGGTCTCGTTCCAGATGAGGACACCGGCACCGTGTTCTGCACCATATCCATGGCACCCGGCACTGGCAAGGACAAGACCATGAACCTCGCCAACAAAGTGCAGGAGATGCTCAATACCAACCCTGCTGTGCAGACCTCCATTCAGGTTATCGGTTTCAACTTTATGGCAGGCCAGGGCTCCAACCAAGCCACGTTCATTATCAAGTTGAAAGACTTTGACCAGCGCAAGGACAAGAGCCTGTCTTCCGCTGAGGTGATAAAGAAAATCTTTGCGCAGACAGCCTCTCTCAAGGATGCCCAGATAATGGCATTCCAGCCGCCGATGATTCCCGGCTACGGCGCCTCCAACGGTCTTAGTTTCTCGATGCAAGATAAGACCGGTGGCTCCGTTGATAAGTTCTTCGGCATCACTATGCAGTTCCTCGGCGCCCTCAACCAGCGCCCCGAGATACAATATGCGATGACATCCTACAACTCGTCCTATCCACAGTATATGCTCGAGGTCGATGCTGCCAAATGTACTAAAGCAGGCACCACCCCCCGCGATGTGATGCTCGTGTTGCAGGGTTATTTCGGCGGACTTTATGCTAGCAACTTCAACGCCTATGGTAAGCTTTACCGCGTGATGGTGCAGTCCTCGCCCGAGACACGCATCGACGAGAACTCACTCTCCAGCATCTATATGCGCATCAACGGCCAGATGGCTCCCGTCAGCAGCTTTATTAATATGAAGAAAGTGTACGGCCCGTCAAACATCAACCGTTTTAACCTCTTCACCGCCATCAACGTCAACGCAGCGCCCAATGATGGTTACTCCACCGGCGATGCTATGCAGGCAGTGAAGGAAGTGGCTGCGCAGACCTTGCCCACAGGTTACGGCTACGAATACTCAGGCCTCAGCCGCTCGGAGAGCGAGGCATCAAACAACACCACCCTCATCTTCGTGCTATGCTTCCTATTTATCTACCTTATCCTTAGTGCGCAGTATGAGAGTTACATCCTGCCGCTAGCGGTAATACTATCTATTCCGTTCGGCCTGTCAGGAGCATTCCTGTTTACCAACATCTTCGGCCACTCCAACGATATCTACACCCAGATAGCACTCATCATGCTCATCGGCCTCTTGGCAAAGAACGCCATCCTTATCGTGCAGTTCGCCCTCGAACGTCGCCAAACGGGTATGGCTATCAAGTGGTCGTCCGTCCTTGGTGCATCGGCTCGTCTGCGACCTATTCTCATGACCTCGCTGGCCATGATAGTCGGTCTGCTACCGCTGATGTTCGCAAGCGGAGTGGGGGCCAACGGCAACTCTACGCTCGGAGCCTCCGCAGTGGGTGGTATGCTGATCGGCATGATACTCCAGGTGCTTGTGGTGCCCTGCTTGTTCGTTATCTTCCAGTGGCTGCAGGAAAAAGTTAGTCCTATGCACTTCATCGGCCTCGTCGATGGTTCCGGCGACACCGAGCTCAAGCAATATACTAACCCGAAGAAAGTCAGAGAGTCGTAAAGCCCGAATGTTCAATGCTCAATGTTCAATGTTCAATGAAACACACCTTATATATAATAATAGTATTGTGTACTCTTCTGCAGAGTTGCGGACTATATAATAAGTACAAGCGCCCCGATGTCAATACCGAGGGCCTCTATCGCGACTTCAGCAACGACCTTGACACTCTTGTGGTAACAGACACGACCACACTTGCCTCCACACCGTGGCGCGAAGTGTTTACCGACCCCAAGCTGCAAGTGCTTATTGACAGTGCGTTGGCCAACAATAGTGACCTTCTTACTGCAGCCTTGTCAGTGAAGCAAGCTGAGGCCATGCTCTCCGTTGCCAAGTTGGCATATGTGCCATCGTTTGTCTTTGCCCCCAGCGGTACTCTGTCATCATGGGATAACAACAAAGCCGTGCAGACCTACACGCTGCCCATCCAGGCCTCGTGGACCATCGACCTCTTCGGCAGCCTCACCAATGCCAAGAGAGCGCAGCAGGCCGTGCTCATACAGACACGCGACTATCAGCGAGCTGTTAAGACCAGCATCATAGCTGGCGTAGCCAACTGCTACTACACCCTCCTCATGCTTGACAAGCAGCTCGAGATAACACGCCAGACCGAGAGCCTCACTCTGGAGACCTGGGAGAAGATGCAGGACATGAAGCAACTTTACGGCTACACCGAGGCTTCCGTCCTTTCCGCCAAAGCAAACTACCTCGCCGTGCAGGCTTCTATCCCTGAGATAGAGCGTCAGATACGCGAGGTGGAGAATTCCCTCAGCCTCCTGCTCGCACAGGCGCCGCAGCATATTGACCGCTCCACCTTCGAGCAACAGTCGCTGCCTTCTAACCTCAGCACTGGAGTGGGCATACAGCTCCTCGGCAATCGTCCCGACGTGCACGCCAAAGAGATGGCACTCGCCAGCTGCTTCTATAATGTCAACAAGGCCCGTGCAGCCTTCTATCCCAATATCACTATCACTGGCACCGCTGCGTGGACCAACTCTGGCGGAGCCGGCGTTGTCAATCCCGGCAAACTGCTCGCTCAGGCCGTCGGCTCACTCGTGCAGCCCATCTTCCAGCATGGCCAGCTCGTGGCAGGCCTCAAGGTAGCCAAGGCCGACGAAGAGAAAGCTTATATAGCCTGGCAGCAGTCTATACTCAATGCAGGCAGCGAGGTCAGCAACGCTCTCAAGCAGTACGAGACCTCTGCACGCCTCTCCGAGATAGAGGCAGAGCGCACAGCCACCCTCGAAGCCAATGTAGAGGCTGTCGAGTTGCTCATGACCAACGGAGCTACCTATCTCGAGGTTATCAGTGCACAGCAGGCACTCCTCTCCAGCCAGCTTACCAAGGTCGCCGACGATTTCAACAAGATGCAGGCTGTTGTAAACCTCTACTACGCCCTCGGCGGTGGAGGAGAATAATCATTGACAATTGAGAATTAACTCTCGAACTCTAAAAAGATGATAAGTCCCCAAGCACACATTGACCCTGCAGCCAAGATAGGCAGCAACGTCACAGTATATCCTTTCGCCTACATTGAAGCAAACACCGTAATAGGCGACAACTGCGTCATTTATCCCTATGTCAGCATCATGGCCGGCACCACTCTCGGTGTTGACAATACCGTGTATCAAGGTACCGTGCTCGGAGCCGTGCCGCAGGATTTCAGCTATACCGGCGAGGCAACTGAGTTGGTAATAGGCAACCATAACATCATTCGCGAGAATGTTGTGATCAACCGTGCTACCCATAGCGGCGACCGTACCATTATAGGTAACGGCAACTGCATCATGGAGGGTGTGCACATCTCTCACGATGCACACATCTTCAACAACGCCGTCATAGGCTATGGCACCAAGATAGCTGGGCGTGTGGAGATACACGACGATGCCATCCTTACCTCCAACGTCATCGCTAATCCCGGAGCCCGCGTAGGGCGCTGCGCCATGATCAAGAGCGGGTGCCGCTTCTCTCGTGACGTGCCACCATTTATCATTGCCACACACAATCCCATTGAGTACGGTGGAGTCAATGCCACCATCCTTACCAATGCTGGCATCGAGGAAGACGTGCAGCGACAGATAGCCAACGCATACCGCCTCGTGTTCAATGGCAAGACATCCCTTGAAGATGGAATCCTGCAGGTGCGCTCGCAAGTCGAAGGCAGCGCTGAGATAGACTCAATAGTAGAGTTTCTGCAGACCTCGCAGCTTGGTATCATTGGGAAATAACTCTTAACTCCAAAAATTACATCATTTTTTTTGGAAAAATTTTGGAGATTAAGAAAAAAGTATTACTTTTGCACCCGCATTTATCGCTCATGAGATAGTGAGATGCGGACTGGAAGTTTGGGTGAGTGGCTTAAACCAGCAGTTTGCTAAACTGCCGTGCGGGTAACCGTACCAGGAGTTCGAATCTCCTAGCTTCCGCGAATATACTGGCGCTTTCATCTAGTGGTTAGGATACCGGCCTCTCACGCCGGGTACACGGGTTCGAGTCCCGTAGGCGCTACAAAAAACGACCCCCTGTCAAGGGGGTTTCACTTTCGGGCCAGACTGGATTTGACAGCGAGGTCAAGAGGTGTGTAAGCATGCAGTGCGTTGGTAGCAGTCACTTAAAACGCAACTATCCGCAAATTTATCTGGCGAAAACAACTACGCTCTCGCAGCTTAGTCTGAAGTACAGTAGGACTGCTTTATTCTGCGCCCAGGGTGCAGAACGAGACGTCACTCGGTCGCTCTTTCTCCGAAGCGTATCGGCTCAGTGGCGCAGCAAATCGGGGATAGCTTGAGGCGGCCTCGCGCCTTGGGCGAAGTCTTTTAGAGGATATGCCCCACAGTTGGCGGTCGGGCTCCGGCCGTGGGACAGACAATCTTAGCCTGACTAAGCATGTAGAAATCACATGGCTTCCTTGTTTGGACGGGAGTTCGATTCTCCCCTGGTCCACGGAAGAGTGTTCCACCATCGTCAAGAAGGTGGAATTTTTTATCTCTACTTTTCTTTTTTGTTTGCGAAATAATTGGTAATTTCGCTCGGTGAAAAAATAAAAACTATTGTTATGACACAAGACGATAATAAGCAGAACGCGATGTCCTCTCTTCCCGAAAACGCTATGCGCCCACTGAAGGAGGGCGAGGTATATAAACCGCTAATGAGTGCATCGAGCAGTCCCAAAGAGGTGACACGCTGGTCGGTAACCTGGGGTCTGCTGATGGCAGTGCTGTTTAGTGCTGCCGCAGCTTATCTGGGTCTCAAGGTGGGTCAGGTATTTGAGGCGGCTATACCTATAGCCATCATCGCCGTAGGCCTCTCGAGTGCCACCAAGCGTAAGGGTGCTCTGGGCGAGAATGTGATGATACAGAGTATCGGTGCTTGCTCGGGCATGATAGTGGCAGGCGCCATCTTCACACTGCCTGCGCTCTACATTTTGCAGTCTAAGTATCCCGATATTGCAGTCAACTTCTTCGAGGTATTCATGGCCTCTCTGCTGGGCGGTGTGCTGGGCATACTGCTGCTCATCCCCTTCCGCAAATATTTTGTCAAGGACATGCATGGCAAATATCCCTTCCCCGAGGCTACGGCAAGCACTCAGGTGCTTATCTCCGGCGAGAAGGACGGTCAGGGCGCTAAGCCGCTGTTGTTGGCAGGATTAGTGGGTGGCTTGTATGACTTCGCAGTAGCTACTTTTGGTTTGTGGAACGAGAACTTCACCTCGCGCTGTCTGATGTGGGGTGACACCCTGGCAGAGAAGACCAAGCTGGTGTTTAAGATGAACACCGGTGCCGCAGTGCTGGGTATGGGTTACATCATTGGTCTGAAGTACGCTTTTATCATCTGCGTAGGCTCCGTCACTGTATGGTGGCTGATAGTGCCCGCCATTGCTATGATATGGCCCGACATGAATATAGGTGACGGAGTTACCGCTGCTGTGGCTAGTCCCGAGCAGTTGTTCAAGTACGCTAAGTCGATAGGTATCGGTGGTATTGCCATGGCCGGCATCATAGGCATCATCAAGAGTTGGCCCATCATCAAGGGTGCTGTGGGTTTGGCAGGACGCGAGCTTGGCGGCAAGAAGAAATCCGATGACACTAAGGTGGAGCGCACTCAGCGCGACCTGCCCATGAAGGTGGTGGCTATTGGCGCGATTGCCACAATAGTGGTTACGTTCTTGTTCTTCCAGTTTGGCGTGATGGACGGCGTATGGCTGTTTAGCATCACGGCAATATTGATACTGACCATCATCGCTTTCCTCTTTACCACTGTGGCCGCCAACGCTATTGCTATCGTGGGCACCAACCCCGTGAGTGGCATGACTCTGATGACGCTAATTGTGGCTTCTGTTGTTATGGTTGGCGTAGGCCTTAAGGGCACTGGCGGCATGGTGGCTGCGCTAATTATGGGCGGTGTGGTGTGCACGGCGTTGAGCACGGCAGGTGCGTTCATCACCGACCTCAAGACGGGCTACTGGTTGGGCTCTACTCCGCAGAAGCAGGAGACATGGAAGTTCCTCGGCACGCTGGTTAGCGCCGTTACTGTGGCAGGGGTGATAATGATTCTCAACAAGACCTACGGCTTCACCTCTGGTCAGCTGGCCGCCCCGCAGGCTAATGCCATGGCGGCGGTGATAGAGCCGTTGATGAGTGGCGAGGGTGCTCCGTGGCTGCTTTACGGCGTGGGTGCATTGATAGCTGTGGTACTGACGCTGTTTAAGGTGCCCGCCTTGGCTTTCGCGTTGGGTATGTTTATCCCAATTGAGCTCAACTTGCCGTTGCTGGTGGGTGGCGCTATCAGTTGGTTTGTGACCACGCGCTCCAAGGACGCCGAGGTGAACCGTGTGCGCGGCGAGAAGGGCACTCTGATTGCTAGCGGTTTCATTGCCGGTGGCGCATTGATGGGAGTGGCCAGTGCTGCACTGCGTTTCGGTGGTATCCAGTTTGACTATGAAGCATGGTGGATGAATCCCCTTAGCGAGTTGCTTGCCCTCGGCATGTTCTGCATGATTATTATTTACATGATTAAAGGAAGTAGAAAATAAATGGAAATAAAAGAGTATATCCGCACTAATGAGGGGCGCTGGTTGGACGAGCTGTTCAGCTTGATAAGGATCCCGAGCATCAGTTCGCAGAGTGAGCATAAGGCCGACATGGTCCGCTGTGCCGAGCGCTGGAAGCAACTGTTGTTGGAGGCTGGTGTCGATAGGGCAGAGGTGATGCCCAGCGAGGGTAACCCCTTGGTGTATGCCGAGAAGCATGTCAGCGACGCGGCCAACACCATCCTCATATACGGTCACTACGACGTCATGCCTGTGGAGCCGCTAGAGTTGTGGAAGAGCGACCCGTTTGAGCTGGAGATAAGGGACGGCCGTATCTGGGCTCGCGGTGCCGATGACGATAAAGGCCAGTCCTTCATACAGCTTAAGGCCTTTGAGTACGTTGTCAAGGAAGGCTTGCTGCGCCACAATGTGAAGTTCATCCTCGAGGGCGAGGAGGAGATAGGCAGTCCGAGCCTGAATA
This sequence comes from Bacteroidaceae bacterium, assembly GCA_017618515.1. The sequence goes on along the minus strand of JAFZUB010000193.1, from coordinate 647 downwards.
GTTTTCTCAACATGCACAAGGAGCTGCTTAAGGCCGACATCATACTGGTGAGCGATACGAGTATGTTGGGGGCTGATCTGCCGTCACTGACCACGGGACTTCGAGGCCTGGCATACTGGGAGGTGGAGGTCACAGGGCCTAACCGCGACCTGCACTCTGGCCATTTCGGCGGAGCGGTAGCCAACCCCATCAATGTGCTGTGCAAGATGATGAGCGACATGCAGGACGCTGACGGTCGCATCACCATCCCGGGCTTCTACGACGACGTGCTGCCTGTTCCGCAGCAAGAGCGCGACATGATAGCCCAGATACCATTCGACGAAGAGAAATACAAGGCTGCCATCGGTGTGAAGGCTCTCAAGGGTGAGACGGGCTACTCTACGCTGGAGCGCAACAGTTGCCGGCCGACGTTTGACATATGCGGCATCTGGGGTGGCTATACTGGCGAGGGTGCCAAGACCGTGCTGCCCTCTAAGGCTTACGCCAAGGTGAGCTGCCGACTGGTGGCCAATCAAGACCACGCCAAGATTTCGCAACTCTTTATTGACCACGTCATGGCTAACACCCCCGACTATGTGCAGGTCAAGATTACCCCGATGCATGGCGGCGAGGGGTATGTGTGTCCCATCGACCTGCCTGCCTATAAG